>JAUYEK010000076.1 GCA_030691435.1 Sulfuricella sp.
AAATGGGTTTTACCCAGCCCCACCCCGCCATAGACAAACAGGGGATTGTAAGCGGTGCCGGGATTTTCCGCGACTTGTATGGCCGCAGCCCGGGCAAGCTGGTTCGCTTTGCCAGTGACAAAATTGGCAAAAGTAAACAGAGGGTTGAGGCGGGATTGATCAGGTTTTGAATTTTGTCGAACGGGTGTTACCGGTGCGACGATTGCGGGGTGTGCCGTATTGTTTTCTGGGGTGTCCGGCAGGGAAAGTACCAGCGATAGAGGTTCGGAAAAATAGGCGTCAGCCATTTCTTCGATGCGAGCCAGGAACTTGTCTTTAATCCACTGCAGGATAAAGCGATTTGGTGCGATCAGGCGAGGAGTGCCGTCCGATGAATCAAACTTAAGAGGCTTGATCCAGGTATTGAATTGCTGGGGAGGCAAATCCTCTTTAAATCTGTTTACGCAATCAAGCCAAAAACGTTCCATTGGGTAATCCAAAAAGCGTCCATAAATAATCGTTGGAGTTGTTTCGGTTAGGCGTCAGAGGACGGAGGAACCCAACAGCAATTTGGCATTCTATTCTTTTTGGATAAACTTATCCACAGGATGGAAGTATAAATATCATTTGACAAAAACACCTTGAAGATAGTCTAATTGCGCGTTTTAGCTAAACAAGTTTTTGGGGTAACAAAATGAAACGGACTTATCAACCTTCTGTTGTCAAACGCAAACGCACCCATGGTTTCCGCGCGCGGATGAAAACAAGCGGCGGTCGCGCCGTGATCAGAGCTCGTCGCGCAAAGGGGCGGGCGAAACTCAGCGTATAGCAGTTGCTTGGCAGTGCCTGCTATTCATGCTTTTCAGAAAAGCAAACGGCTAAAAGAAACGGATGAAATTTCATCCGTTTTTTCGTTTAAATGCCAGATATATGGTGATTACTTACGCATACTGGTAAAGCCGAACGAGCTGAATCATCCGCGATTTACCGGGATTATCCGAAAAAAAACGGCATCTCATGCAGTAACCAGGAATTACATCAAGCGCAGTCTGCGAGAAATTTTCCGGCGGCACCAGGACCTGTTTGACAGCCTGGATATTGTCGTCCTGGCGCACAAGAGCTTTACCGGGAATGCATTTCGTCAGGTAGAGGAAGAATTCTTGCGGCTAATGGATAACCTGCAAAAAAGGTTAGTGACAAGATAATGAAGCGTTTGTTTATCGGATTGATCAAGGTTTATCAATACTTGATCAGCCCCTTGCTGGGGCCGCGTTGCCGATTTACCCCGACTTGTTCCGAATATTCTTGCCAGGCACTGGCCAAGTACGGGACCTTCAAAGGCGGTTGGCTTGGAATAAAAAGGCTTTGCCGTTGCCACCCCCGGCATCCGGGCGGATATGATCCGATACCCTAAATTATGATTGAGGCAACATGGACACCCAACGTCTGATACTTTTCATCGTTTTTTCCTTTTCCATTCTGATGTTATGGGATGCCTGGCAAAAGGAACAGCATCCTGCTCCGGTCGGCCAAATCGCGCACGAAAAAGCCGGGGCCTCACAAACGCCTACCCCTACGGTGCGGGCGGTTGATGCGCCTGGCAAGGACTCTGGCGGGCCGCTGCAAACAGGGGCACGGGTAAAGGTGCAAACCGATCTGGTTTATGCCGAAATCGACACTCTCGGCGGCGACATACGCAGGCTGGAACTGCTGAAGCACCGCGACACCCAGGATAAAAGCAAAAACCTTGTCTTGCTGGAAGACGATCCGAAACACCTCTACATTGCTCAATCAGGCCTGATAGGCCATGATTTGCCAACACATAAAACGCTGTTTTCTGCGGCGGCAACCCAGTATAAACTCGCCGAAGGGGCGAATGAAGTACAAGTAAGGCTGGCTTGGGCGGGTGCGAATGGTATCAAGGTGGACAAGGTTTTTACATTTCGCAAGAGTAGCTACGTGATTGATGTGGCTTATGAGATCCACAATGGCAGCGCAACCCGACTGGAGCCCCATTCCTATTTCCAGTTGGTGAGAAACGGTCAGCCTCCGATCGGAGACCCCCAATTCATCATGACTTATACCGGGCCCGCGGTTTACACCGAGAAGGAAAAATTCCAGAAAATCAACTTTTCTGACATCGAGAAAAATAAAGCGAGCTATGCCAAGCAAAGTAATGACGGATGGGCCGCCATGATCCAGCTTTATTTCCTGAGCGCGTGGCTGCCTGCTAATGATCAACCGCGTGAATATTATGCGAAAAAGCTGGGAGATGATCTTTACAACGTAGGCGTGGTTCTGCCGGTGAGCCCGATTGAGCCAGGAAGCTTGAAAAAAATAACCGTGCCTCTTTATGCCGGGCCACAGGAACAGGATCACCTGAGCAAGGTCGCCCCCGGCCTGGATCTGGTCGTCGATTACGGCATACTGACAGTAATTTCGGCGCCTCTGTTCTGGGTCTTGGCGTGGCTTAACAAACTGGTTCAAAACTGGGGTGTGGCAATTATCCTGCTAACCGTCCTGATCAAGCTGGTTTTTTACCCGCTGTCTGCGAAGAGCTACCGCTCCATGGCGCAAATGCGCGTGCTCGGGCCCAAGCTGCAAAAACTCAAGGAACAATACGGCGACGACCGCCAGCGTCTGCACACAGCCATGATGGAGCTATACAAGACCGAGAAGGTCAACCCGCTAGGAGGGTGCCTGCCGGTCGTGGTGCAGATACCGGTATTTATCGCGCTTTACTGGGCGTTGCTGAACAGCGTCGAAATGCGCCAGGCACCATTCATGCTGTGGGTTAACGACTTATCCGCTCCCGATCCCTATTACATTCTGCCGATCGTGATGGGGATCACCATGATTATCCAGACCAAGCTAAACCCGACGCCACCTGACCCCATTCAGGCCAAAGTGATGATGATCATGCCGATTGCCTTCAGCGTCTTCTTCTTCTTCTTCCCCGCCGGCCTGGTCTTGTACTGGGTGGTGAACAACGTGCTGTCGATTGCCCAGCAATGGTACGTCACTCACGGTGTCGAGCAGGAAAAAGCCATTGCCAAGGGGCATGGCAAGCACTGATACCATCGCCGCAATTGCCACGGCCCATGGGCGTGGTGGCATCGGCGTGGTACGAGTTTCCGGCGAAGACCTGTGCGGTTTCGCCCAGATTCTTCTGGGGAAAATCCCGGCATCCCGCGTCGCTACGCTGAGCAATTTCCTGGCGGCGGATGGGGAAGTGATCGATCAGGGTATCGCCCTGTATTTCCCCGCCCCCCATTCCTATACCGGCCAGGATGTTCTTGAACTGCAAGGCCACGGTGGCGACGCGGTGTTGCGCCGGTTGCTGGGCCGTTGCCTGGAATTGGGCGCGCGCCCCGCTGAGCCGGGGGAGTTCACTCAGCGCGCCTTTCTCAATGACAAGATGGACCTGGCTCAGGCTGAAAGCGTTGCCGACCTGATCGATGCGGCCACCGCCGAGGCGGCCAGAGCCGCGATGCGCTCGTTGCGCGGAGAGTTTTCCCATGCCATCCACCAGTTGGTGGATGCGCTGATCAACCTGCGTATGCTGGTGGAGGCGACCCTGGACTTCCCGGAAGAGGAAATCGATTTTCTCGAGGAGTCCAACGCGCTCAGCCAGCTGGCCACCATCAACGCGCAGCTGGATAAGGTGTTCCGCCAGGCAAATCAGGGTAGCCTGCTGCGCGAAGGCGTGCATATCGTGCTCATCGGCCAGCCAAACGTAGGCAAATCCAGTTTGCTTAACCGGCTTGCGGGCGAAGAGGTGGCAATCGTCACCCCTGTGGCGGGAACCACCCGCGACGCGATCCGTCAGCACGTCGAAATCGGGGGCGTGGCGCTACATTGCATCGATACCGCGGGGCTGCGCGACACCGATGATGAAGTCGAGAAAATCGGCATTGCCCGCACCTGGAGCGCGATTCAGCAAGCCAACGCGGCCTTGCTCCTGATCGATGCGACGAAAGGGGTCGCTCCGGCTGATTTGGACATTATTGCCAAACTGCCGGCAGGTCTGCCGTTGCTCCGCGTTTTCAACAAGGTCGATCTCCTCGGCCATGAGCCTAGAGCGGATGCCGCGGGCGGAGTGGTGGCCATTTACCTCTCGGCCAAGACTGGCGCGGGAATCGATCTGCTGCATGAGCATCTGTTGCGAGTCGTCGGCTGGCAGGCTGGAGGCGAAGGCGTATACATGGCGCGCGAGCGCCACTTGATCGCGTTGCGCGAGGCTAAGGAGCGGCTTTCTTTTGCGGCGGCGTGTGAGGGCCGGGTCGAGTTTTTTGCGGAGGAGCTCCGTCTGGCCCAGAACGCGCTTTCCAGCATAACCGGTGAATTTACACCGGAGGATTTGCTGGGCGAGATATTTTCCCGTTTCTGCATCGGAAAATAACGTTTCACGTGAAACAATAGCCATTTTGGGTTATGATTCGCACTTATTTCGCGCTCCCGGTTGACCATGCTTTATCCCCCCCAATTTGATGTCATCGTGATCGGCGGCGGCCACGCCGGAACGGAAGCCGCGCTGGCCGGCGCCCGCATGGGCCTGAAAACGCTGTTGTTGACGCATAATATCGAAACGCTCGGTCAGATGTCGTGCAACCCCTCGATAGGCGGCATCGGCAAAGGTCATCTGGTGAAGGAGGTCGATGCCCTGGGTGGCGCCATGGCCGCGGCGACAGACGAAGCGGGTATCCAGTTTCGCATCCTCAATTCCAGCAAGGGGCCGGCGGTACGGGCGACGCGCGCACAGGCAGACCGCGTTCTTTATCGGCAGGCGATCCGGGGCCGACTGGAGAATCAACCCAACCTGTGGTTGTTCCAGCAGGCGGTGGATGACCTGATCCTCGAGCAAGACCGTGTGGTGGGCGTGGTTACCCGGCTGGGTTTGCGCTTTCAGGCCAAGTCCGTCGTATTGACGGCAGGCACGTTCCTGGCGGGCCTGGTCCATGTCGGGCAATCGAATTACCCGGCGGGGCGCGCCGGAGACCCCCCCTCGATCACTCTGGCGCAACGGCTGCGCGAGCTTCAATTGCCGGTGAAGCGCTTCAAGACGGGCACTCCGCCACGGATAAATGGAAGGACTGTTAATTTTTCTGTTTTGACGTCTCAAGTTAGTGATGAAATTCCGACTCCAATTTCACATTTCACGAA
>JAUYEK010000078.1 GCA_030691435.1 Sulfuricella sp.
GCTGATACTGTTCGACGACGAAGGCACCCACCCGCTGCCGCGCGCGCCGAAAATCGTGCTGGCGAGACAGCTGATCGCACACGTCGCCAAGCTATACCATCATTCGGGAAATAAAAACGGGGCTTGAAATGAAAAAGAATCTAAAGAAAGTCGACGTCATAATTCTCGACGACCGCCTCAAGCAGCACCCGCCCAGCTACGCCACGCCGGGATCGGCGGGGCTCGACCTGCGCGCCTGCATCGAGCACGTCATGACCATCCACCCCGGCCACACCGAACTGATCCCCACCGGCATCGCCATCCACCTCTGCGACCCCGGCATGGCGGCGCTGATCCTGCCGCGCTCCGGCCTGGGCCACAAGCACGGCATCGTACTCGGCAACCTGGTCGGCCTGATCGACTCGGACTACCAGGGACAGCTCTTCGTTTCCTGCTGGAACCGCGGGCATACGCCCTTCATCCTCAACCCGATGGAACGCATCGCGCAGATGGTCATCGTCCCGGTGATCCACGCCGAATTCAATATCGTAGAAACTTTTGAAGAAAGCGAACGCAGCTCCGGCGGCTTCGGCAGCACCGGTCGCCGCTAGTAGCAGCCAGTCAACGTGAAACGACAGTGCGTAGGAGCGACCTGGAGGTCGCTCCTACATCACGCAAATTCAACGTGACTGACTACTAGCGCCCCTTGGCGCCGCCACCCATTCCACCGCCAGGACCCATGCCACCACCCCCGGGGCCCATGCCGCCCCCAGGACCCATACCTCCGCCCATCGCAGGAGGCGCATCTGGCAGGGTAACGCCTCGCTCCTTGGCACGCGCCTTCATTTGCTCGTGGTGTTCAGCGCGGACTTTTTCACGCTCTTCCTGGGTTTTTGCCGCGCGCATTTTGGCGCGGTAAGCCACGCGCTCTTCCTGCGTCATCAACTGGGAGCCGTATACCTGCTCCTGTTGCTTCACCTGTTTCTGTGCCGGCTCCTCGCCGACAACCAGCGGTGACATAGCCATCATCCCCACAGCCAGCGGCAATAACCATAATTTTTTGGACATAGTATTTCTCCTTACATGCAATAAAAGTGGACGGGCCCACTTTGCTTTATTATAGATAGTCTTATGGAATCTGCTCCCCGCTTTCTGTGTGATGTGATGCTGGCGCGCCTGGCCCGCTACCTGCGCGCCGCCGGCCTGGACACCGCCCTGGCCGTCGAGTCCGCAACTGACGCGGAAATCCTGCGCGAAGCGATCGACGAAGGCCGCTGGCTGCTCACCGCCGACCGCAAAATCACCGAACACAAAGCCGCCAAAGGCCACGTCATCCAGCTACCCTTCGGCACGCTCGGCCTCCAGGCGGCAGCCCTGAGCGGACAATTCAACATCGACTGGCTCAGCCATGCCTTCACCCGCTGCCTGATGGACAACACCCCGCTGCAAGCCGCCACAGAGGAACACGCTTTGCAGGTACCGGAAGATGCCCGGCAGCCGGTGGAAGAGTTATTGGCCTGCCCGAACTGCGGTCGGGTTTACTGGCGAGGATCGCATTACAAGCGGATGAGGAATAAGCTGGAAAGCTGGCAGGAGAACCCCGTAGCAGCAGTGGCAACTATCGAGCCGCTTTAACTTCCCAAGACCCTGCTGTTTTTTGAATAAATATTCTTGCCTTCCTAATTACAGGGGGTACAATTAATACATGTTGATCGAGTTCGATTCTGCCAAACGCGAGCAAACCCTGATCGATCGCGGTCTGGATTTTGCCGATGCCCCCAAAATATTTTCCGGCAAGCATTTCACCCTGGCGGATGACCGAGCCGATTATGGCGAACAGCGCTTCATCTCTGT
>JAUYEK010000132.1 GCA_030691435.1 Sulfuricella sp.
GAACCGGCGCGCTACCGACCAGGGCAAGAATGCGGAAGAAAGGCCAGATGAAAGCACCCAGCCAGGCGCTTAACTGGGCTGAAGTAACGCTGATCATCGCCGTTCGAACTAACCTACCAAACCTGGAATACTGGTAAACAGGCGGCGGGTATAATCCATCATCAGGTTCAACATCCAGGGACCCGCCACTACCAGCACAAAAAACATCACCAGCAGTTTGGGGATGAACGACAGGGTCATTTCATTGATCTGGGTAGCGGCCTGAAAGATGCTCACCAGCAAACCGACGGCCAGTGCGGAGAGCAGCAGCGGTGCCGACACCAGCAGGGTGATTTCCACCGCCTGCTGACCGATAGTGACCACGCTTTCCGGCGTCACGTGTAGAAGCTCTGCACCAGGGAACCGATAAGCAGATTCCAGCCATCCACCAGTACGAACAGCATCAGCTTGAATGGCAATGAGATCACTACCGGCGACAGCATCATCATCCCCATCGACATCAGCACGCTGGCCACCACCATATCAATGATCAGAAACGGAATGAACACCACGAAACCAATCTGGAATGCGGTTTTAAGCTCGCTGATTACATAGGCCGGAACCAGGATTTTCATCGGCACCGCTTCCGGGCCGGGCAAGGGCGCGCTGTTGGAAAGCTTGACGAACAGCGCCAGATCATCCTGGCGCGTCTGCCGCAGCATAAAGGCTTTCAACGGCGCAGAGCCCTTGTCCAAAGCCTGGGCAAAATCCATTTTTTGTTCAGCGTAAGGTTTGTAGGCCTCAGCGTAAATTTTATCGAACACTGGCGCCATGACAAAGAAGGTCAGAAACAGGGAAAGACCAATCAGAATCTGGTTGGGCGGCGCCTGCATCGTGCCGATTGCCTGACGCAGCAAAGATAGCACGATGATGATACGGGTAAACGCCGTCATCATCAGCAGCACCGCTGGCAGGAATGTCAGCGCAGTCATCATCAGCAGCGCCTGGATGCTGAGGGTATACGTCTGGGCGCCGCCTAGCCCTGGCGTGCTGGTGAAGGCAGGCAAACCCGGTTCAGCTGCCATGGCCGTTAAAGGCACCAGCACCAACAGCGCTGCAGCAAACAATGATTTGATCCCAACAGTCGTGGCGAACCGCCGCCCCAGATGATGAAACAGCGATTTGCCATGACCGTTTCCCTCTCTCCTAACTCTCTCCCGGAGGGAGAGAGGGACGAGGTCTCGCTTCGC
>JAUYEK010000097.1 GCA_030691435.1 Sulfuricella sp.
GCTGAGCTATACCCCCGAAAGGCCGCCACTATACGTGGCGCGAGGGCTGCTTGTCAATAGGATTGTGCGACTATGCAAAGCTTTTCATGTGCGCTGAAATCCGTTTCAGGGTCTCCTCGCGACCGATCAATTCTAGCACAGCATCAACCGAAGGTGTTTGCGTTTCTCCGGTGACGAGCAGGCGCAGCGGCATCGCCAGCTTGGGGAATTTCAGGCCGTGCTCGGCCACGACCGACTTCATCAGGCTGTTGATGGACGGCTTGTTCCATTCCACCAGCCCCAGTTTTTCCTGAAATTCACGGACTGCCGGAATGATTTCCGGCGTGAGATGTTCTGCCATCAGTTCGGGCGAGGGCGTCAACGGCCGGTAGAAATACACGGCGGCGTCGGCAAGCTCTTCGACGGTGTTGACCCGCTCCTTGAGCAGGTCGATGACCTCTTCCATGCGCGGCCCGGTTTCGGGGTCGCAGCAGTCTGTTTCCAGGAACGGCAATACCAGCTCGGACAGGCGTTTGCTGTCGGTTTTCTTGAGGTATTGCTGGTTGAGCCAGAGCAGCTTTTCCGGGTTGAACTTGGCCGGCGATTTCGAGATTGAGTCGAGGTCGAACCATTCGACGAACTGGTCGAGGTCGAACACTTCTTCATCGCCATGCGCCCAGCCCAGGCGCGCCAGGTAATTCAGCAGCGCCTCCGGCAGGTAGCCGTCTTCCAGGTACTGCATCACGCTGACCGCGCCATGGCGCTTCGACAGGCGCTCGCCGTCGTGGCCCAGGATCATCGGCACATGGGCATACTGCGGCAGCGGCGCGTTCAGCGCCTTGAGGATGTTGATCTGGCGCGGGGTGTTGTTGAGGTGGTCGTCGCCGCGGATGACGTGGGTGATGTTCATGTCCCAGTCGTCGATCACCACGCAGAAATTGTAGGTCGGCGTGCCGTCGCTGCGCGCAATGATGAGGTCGTCGAGCTCGCCATTGCTGACCACGACGCGGCCCTTGACCATATCGTCGATGACGACCGCGCCGTCGAGCGGGTTCTTGAAGCGAATCACGGGCTGGACGCCGACCGGCGGAGTGGCTTTGGAATCGCGCCAGCGGCGGTCGTAGCGCGGCTTCAGGCCGGCGGCCTGTTGCTCCTCGCGCAGCTTGTCTAGCTCTTCCCGGCTGGCGTAGCAATGATAGGCTTTGCCCTCGTCCAGCAGTTGCTGCAGCACTGCCTTGTAGCGCTCCATGCGCTGCATCTGGTAGAACGGGCCTTCGTCGTAGCCGAGGCCGAGCCAGTCCATTCCGTCCAGGATGGCCTGCACCGATTCCTCGGTGGAGCGTTCAAGGTCGGTGTCTTCGACGCGCAGGATGAAAGTGCCTTTGTGCTTGCGCGCGTAGGCCCATGAATACAGGGCGGTACGGGCGCCGCCGATATGCAGGTAGCCGGTTGGGCTGGGAGCGAAGCGAGTACGGACCATGTTCTTTTACGCTGGGATAAAAGCGCCTATTTTACGACAATCGCGGATAAACTTCGTAGAAATTGAGCGGGCTGATTTATGCGCCAGTGCGGACTTGCCCCCCCGTGCGGTTTCCGCTAAAATGCCCGGCTTCGGGAGATTAGCTCAGCGGTAGAGCATCCGCCTCACACGCGGGGGGCCACTGGTTCGATCCCAGTATCTCCCACCAAAGCCCTGGTTCGCTAACCTTGCCCTCCTCGGATTCCCTGTCCGGGCGATGCTAAATTTCTCCTTACGAGGCATTGTGAAAAATCTTTCCCGCACTTTATTGCTTAGTGGCTGTATGGCTATGGCCGGCTTGCTTTCCTTGCCGGCGGACGCTTCGTCGCTGGACAGCCTCAAAACCTTTCTTTCCGAAGTCAAATCCGCCAAGGCCCATTTCAAGCAAATTGTCCTGGACAAAAAAATGAGCTCGGTTCAGGAGACCAGCGGCACCATGATGTTTTCCCGCCCCGGCAAGTTTCGCTGGGCTTATGAAAAGCCTTACGAGCAGCTGATCGTCGGCGATGGCGCCAAGCTGTGGATGTACGACGTCGACCTCAAGCAGGTCACGGTGAAGCGGATGGATAGTGCGCTCGGTTCGAGCCCGGCTGCTCTGCTGGCGGGTAACAACGAGATCGAGAAACACTTTGACCTGAAAGACCTTGGCAAGCGCGGCAGCATGGATTGGCTGGAGGCGACGCCTAAGGACAAGGAGAGCACTTTCGAGAGCATGCGTATGGGTTTCTCCGGGAAGGGGCTCGAAGTGATGGAATTGCGTGACCATTTTGGCCAGACCACGGTGATTCGTTTTTCCAGCCTGGAGCGCAATCCTAAGCTTGCGCCCGAGGTGTTCAAATTCGTGCCGCCCAAGGGCGTGGATGTGATCGGTGACTGATCTGTTTTCCGCCGCCCCGCCCGGTGCTCCACTGGCCGAGCGGTTGCGTCCCCAGACTCTGGACGAGGTGATCGGCCAGTCTCACTTGCTGGGCCCCGGCAAACCGCTGCGCCTGGCATTCGAATCGAAGAAGCTCCATTCCATGATCCTGTGGGGTCCGCCCGGTGTGGGCAAGACCACCATTGCCCGGCTTACGGCCCAGGCTTTCGATGCCGATTTCATCGCCCTGTCGGCGGTGCTTTCCGGGGTCAAGGACATCCGCGAGGCGATCGACCGGGCGCAGCTCAATCTCCAGCAATATGGCCGTCACACCATCCTGTTCGTCGATGAAGTCCACCGCTTCAATAAGGCGCAGCAGGATGCGTTCCTGCCGTTCGTGGAGCAGGGACTGGTGACCTTCATCGGCGCTACCACCGAAAACCCCTCTTTTGAAGTGAACAGCGCGTTGCTGTCGCGCGCGCAGGTTTACGTGCTGCAGGCATTGACCGAGCAGGAATTGGCGCTGCTGCTCGACCGGGCGGCTGGCATCGCCTTGCAAGGACTGACTTTCGACGACGCGGCGAAAGCGTTGCTGATCGGCTATGCGGACGGCGACGCGCGGCGCCTGCTGAATTTGCTGGAGCAGATGAAAACGGCGGCAGAAACCGGCCATGTCGAGCAGATTGACGAAGCGCTGGTCAGAAACGCCCTGGCACGGAGCGGCAGGCGTTTCGACAAGGGCGGCGAGGAATTTTACGACCAGATT
>JAUYEK010000109.1 GCA_030691435.1 Sulfuricella sp.
ATCACCGGGCCGACTGGCGCCACCCGCGTAGAAGTCTGCATGGCAGGCGAGAGGCTGAGCCAAAATTCAGATGGCCGACTTGTTCCTGGCCACCAAGCAGAACATCGGTCGGCACATCCGCAACGTCTTTGCCGAAAGGGAATCGGCTCCCGAGTCAGTAGCAAAGGATTCCTTTACTACTACCGCCGACGGCAAGCAGTACCGAACCAAGCGCTACAGCCTGATCGGGTAAAACATGAGTGAACAGCCTGACATTCCCATTGCACTGATCGAAGCACCCAGCGGTTATGCCGATTGGCTGTCCGAACTAAAAACCCGCATCCACACCGCCCAGCAGCGCGCAGCGCTGGCGGTGAACTGTGAACTGGTGTTGCTCTACTGGCAGATCGGGCTCGACATACTGGAACGGCAGGCCAAGCAGGGTTGGGGCGCCAAGGTGATCGAACGGTTGGCCCACGACCTGCGCACAGCCTTCCCTGACATGAAGGGCTTTTCGCCGCGTAATCTCAAATACATGCGCGCCTTTGCCGAGGCTTGGCCGGACAGCGAATTTGTGCAAGGGGTGCTTGCACAATTGCCTTGGTATCACCAGCTTGCCATGCTGGACAAGTTGCGCACGGAGGATGAGCGTCGCTGGTATGCCGCAAAGGCCATCGAACATAACTGGTCGCGCAATGTTCTGGTGATCCAGATCGAAACCCGCTTGCGCGAGCGCACCGGCACGGCGGTCACCAATTTCGAGGCTCAGTTGCCGCGCCTACATTCCGATCTGGCGCGTGAATCGCTGAAAGACCCCTACCGGCTGGATTTCCTCGGGTTGGGTGAAGATGCGGAAGAGCGTGCGATTGAGTCTGCTATCGTCCAACACATCACTCAATTCCTCATCGAGCTTGGTGCCGGTTTTGCCTATGTCGGTCGTCAGGTACACATCGAGGTGGGCGGCGATGACTTCTTCATCGACTTGCTGTTCTATCACCTCAAACTACGCTGTTATGTTGTGGTGGAACTCAAGGCGGGAGCCTTTAAGCCCGAGCACGCCGGGCAACTGAGCTTCTATCTGAGCGCGGTGGATTCTCAGATGAAATCCGAGCAAGACAACCCGACTATCGGACTGCTGCTGTGCAAGAGCCAGAACCGCGTAGTCGCCGAATATGCGCTACGTGATTCGAACAAACCGATAGGCGTGGCCGAATATCAACTCGTTGAGGTCTTGCCCGCCGAATTGCAGACCAGCCTGCCAAGCATCGAACAGATCGAGCGAGAATTGGGTGGCGCGAATATAAAATGAAACAACACAAATGATCTCTTTCAGCCAAGTCTACAAACGCTACCCCGGCGGCCATGAGGCGCTGAAAAACCTCAGCTTCACCATCGAGCCTGGCGAGATGGTCTTCATCACCGGGCCGACCGGCGCCGGCAAGAGCACTTTGCTGAAGCTGGTGGCCGCAATCGAGAAACCCTCGTCCGGCAGCGTGGTGGTGAGCGGCCAGAACATCGGCAAGCTGCGCCGCAGCGCCGTTCCCTTCCTGCGCCGCAACTTCGGCCTGATCTTCCAGGACCACAAGCTGCTCTACGACCGCAACGTGCTGGAAAACGTCATCCTGCCGCTGGATATCGCCGGTCTGCCGCGCGCCGAAGGCATGAAGCGCGCCCGCGCCGCGCTCGACAAGGTGAAACTGCTGGGACTGGAAAAGGCCAATCCGATTTCCCTTTCCGGCGGCGAGCAGCAACGCCTGTGCGTGGCTCGGGCGATCGTCAACCGCCCGGCCATCGTGCTGGCCGACGAACCCACCGGCAATCTCGACGCCGAGTATGCCGGCGAAATCATGGAGATGTTCAAATCCTTCAACCAGGTCGGCGTCACCCTCCTGATCGCCACCCATGACGAGTCGCTGATCGCACGCTACAGCAGCCGGGTGTTGCACCTGAAGCAGGGGGAGTTGCAGACATGAACTGGCTCAGCCAACACCGCATCGCCCTGGGCCTGATCCTTGTCCGCTTCGCCCATGCGCCTTTTTCCAGCCTGCTCGCCATGATCGTTTTTGGCGTCGCGCTCAGCCTGCCGCTTGGCCTTTATACGCTGATCGAAAACGTCAGGGTGGTTGCCGGCAACGTCAGACTGGAGCCGCAGATCACCGTATTCCTGTCTCCCGGTGCAGATGCCGGCAGCGCCAGGCAAGTCGAGTCGCGGCTGAAGGAGCTGGATGCCATCAAACAATTCCGCTTCATCCCGCGCGACCAGGCGCTGCAGGAGCTGCTGCAAAACACGGGGCTGGTCGACGTGGCGGCGGGACTGGAACGGAACCCGCTACCGGACGCTTTCGTGATCGAACCCCACAGCATCAACCCGGATGAACTCAAAAACCTGCGTAGCGAGCTGATGAAGCTGCCCAAAGTGGGCAAGGTGCTGCTGGACACCGCCTGGGCAGAACGCCTGAACGCCATGGTGCGCCTCGGTCGCGATGTCACCCTGATTCTTGCCGTCCTGCTTGGTTTTGCCCTGGTGGTGATCACCAGCAACACCATCCGTCTGCAAATCCTGTCGCAGCGCGAGGAAATCGAGATCAGCACGCTGATCGGTGCGACCGATGCCTTCATCCGCCGCCCCTTCCTTTACCACGGAGCGCTGCAGGGCTTGGGCGGCGGTCTCGCCGCCTGGCTCATCGTCAGTCTCGGCCTGCAACTGCTCAACGTCGGCATAGCCGACCTGGCAAAACTCTACGCCGCGCAATTTCGTCTTCTACCCCTGGGCGCCAGCGACATATTCGGCCTGCTGCTGTTTGCCTCCCTGCTCGGCTGGCTCGGGGCATTTCTGGCGGTAGGGCGGCATTTGCGCCGGATCGAGGCTAGCGCAAACGCCGGCTAAATCCGCTGCCATGACCGGCGCCCAAATTTTACGGGTTCAATGGTCGGGCAACACCATGCCGGACGTACCCGGGCAAACACAGCGCGGGTACTCGCGAGAGGTGTCAATGCAGCCGCCATTGGCGTACACGCCTTTCGGCTCCCGGAGCCGCAGCATGATTCCGAGGATGCGCTCGACCTCCGCCGGGTCATTCATCGAGCTTCGCACCCGCTGTTCGACCACCGTCTCGTCGATCTGCAGCTCGTCGGCCTGATCCCGATAGGTCGCGTTCCGCCAGTGAAACAACTCCAGGCACTTCGACGTCAGCGTGTAAGGCTTATCCCGCTTCCAGAAATTTGTGAACAAGCCGCAACCGAGGTAGAACACCCACGACCCCTCGTATCCCGTCACGTCGGAGGAACTATCGTCAGGGTTGCGAAACCAGAGCCGGTCTCCGGGGACGTAATACTTCACCGGCAAGGGTTCGCTCATGGAACCGTACTCGCGCAGAAAGACTTCGTGGAATTCCCCCGACATGATTGCGCGGGTTTCCCACTGCCGTTGCAGCTGGCGAAACAGTTCGGGGTTGCAGTTCATCAATTCCTGCGCGATGCCGAGCAGAATGACGTACTCGGTCGCCCGGTAACAGGAAAATGAGTACAGCTCGCCCGACACGCCGGGCTGGGTCGCTTTCTGCAGCGCCGTGATCAGGGACTTGCCGGGCAGAATCGTGAATCCGCGGCCCTTGGCATAAGTCCAGTAATCCGCTGGCCGTTCGGCCTCGGTCGTGTGAAAGGCCAGCGCTGTCCGGCGCGCCGCCTCGACGACGTTTTTCCTGATGCGAACCGCCGACGCGAGTTCATGATGGCCAGGAAACTCAAACGCAACGGGGCTCAGCAGCATGGCCAGCAGGATTTCCCGTTCGAGATCGCCGGAATTGCCCTGGGTATCGAGATTGAGCTTCTGGCACAACTGTATCGTATCGCTGCCTGGCGCCCACTCGCTGGCGAGTTCTTCACGCAGCCGGAACCTGATGCAGAGGCGACCGCCATCCGCTTCGTCAGTGGTCTTCACATACTGATCGAGGCCGAGCGCCCCGAGTTGATCCAGAACATTCAGTCGTGCCGTCTCTATGTCCTGCGCCGTCGTCCCCCGGATATAAATCCCGCCGCGGCGCGGGTCAGGCGAATTGGTCGCACCATTCATCCCTGCTTCCTTTCAGGCTTGAAAACTCGCCCCCCAGTGCGGAAGGGCATCCACCCGACCTAAAGGCCGACGACTCCATTGCTGCATTATAAGGTTCACTCGTTGGGCGCGTCCGCCGCGAGGTGTATTATATGTCCCTTGCGGCGCCGTGCCGATAACACCCAATGACATAAGCCGATGCGTACTGATGTTTCGAGAATGCCTCTTGTGGATGCACTCAAGGCCATCGCCTGCCTGCTGATTGTATCGCATCACCTGGCATTCTACGGCCCCATGTCGGATTTGGCCTACCCGCTGATTCCCGGCCTGATCGACTGGCTGTACGAGTACGGAAGGATGGCGGTTCAGGTCTTCTTTGTCGTAGCGGGCTTTTTGCTGGCCGGGAAACTGGCGCCGGGTGGAGTATCGCTCGTCACCGACCCGGTTCGGGCCATTAAACGGCGCTACGTTCGACTGGCCATGCCGTATCTCGCCGCATTAACCCTGGCGATCGGATGCGCGGCGCTGGCAAGGGGCTGGATGGCGCACGACTCCATTCCCGACGCGCCCGATCTCCCCCAGCTTCTGGCTCATGCGCTTTTGCTCCATGACCTGCTTGATCAGGAAGCCCTGTCAGCGGGTGTCTGGTATGTGGCAATCGATTTTCAGTTGTTTGCCCTTGCCGCGACCTTGCTCTGGCTATCCGGGCGGTTCGAGCGCCGCTACCCGAAACTGAAGGCCACTGCTCCGGTTTTGATTGCGGGCTTGACCATGGCCTCGCTCTTCGTGTTCAACCGGGATGAATCCTGGGACGAAACCGCTTTCTACTTCTTCGGATCATACGGTCTCGGGGTGTTGGGCTATTGGGCCTCGAAAAGTCCTCACCGCACTTTCTGGCTCGGGTTGCTGGGCATGCTGGCGATAGCGGCCTTGCTGGTGGATTTCCGCTCCCGGATCGCGGTTGCGGGCGTGGTCATGCTGATGCTGGGGCTGGCCAGGCAATATGGCGCCCTCAACAGCTGGCCCGTGCCGAATTTCCTGACTTATCTCGGGCGTATTTCCTACTCCATATTCCTCGTTCACTTCCCCCTGAGCCTGATTGTCAACGCGGCATTCTTCCGTTTTTTCCCGCACCAGCCGGCCGTCGGTGCCTTCGGGCTGGTTTTGGCCTTCTGCATCAGCATTACTGGTGGCGCCCTGTTTTTCCGATGGGTCGAAAGCCGGCCGCTCACGAACAGGACGCACTTGTTGCTACCGGCAGGATTCGTGACAACGGGCTTGCTCGTCGCTTTGAGGAGTAGCTAAGGCACGGCATGATCGACTGGAATTGAAGGGTCGAAAGAAATTCAGCCCAGAACAAACTTTTAAAATATAATTATTGACTAATGTAGCCATGAGTCCGTATAGTTGACAACGATGGTCGGGAATTGTCTTTTCCGCACAACGGAATGCGACGAACTTTTCCGACTACTTGGCACTCTCATTCCCCGAGTGCTAGAATTAACAAAACTGGAGGAATGATTTTATGACGAATGCCTTGTTAGCCATCTCCATCCCTTCTGCGGTAGGCAGCCTGGAGAGCTATATCCAGTCGGTCAGGGCGATGCCGGTGCTGAGCGCCGAGGAGGAACACGAACTGGCGTTGCGCCTGAAGCGCGACGACGATGTGGAAGCAGCGCGGATGCTGGTGGTTTCGCACCTGCGCGTGGTGGTGAACATCGCGCGCGGCTACATGGGTTACGGCCTGCCCCAGGCGGACCTGATTCAGGAAGGCAACATCGGCTTGATGAAAGCCGTGCGCCGCTTCGACGGTGAGCGCGGCGTGCGTCTGGTTTCCTTTGCCATCCACTGGATCCGCGCCGAAATGCATGAATACATCCTGCGCAACTGGCGCCTGGTCAAGGTCGCCACCACCAAGGCGCAACGCAAGCTGTTCTTCAATCTGCGCAGCATGAAAAAGGGTCTTGGCTACCTCGGCCCGGATGAGGTTAACAGCATCGCCAAAACCCTGGGCGTAAAGCCGGAAGAAGTGGTGGAAATGGAAAGCCGCATGGGCGGCCAGGACATCTCCATGGAAACCCACGGCGGGGACGAGGATGAAGGCACCGGCCCGATCGCCTATCTCGCGGCCGACGCGACCAATGAACCCGCGGCCCTGCTGGAGCAGGAGCAAACCAGCCAGTTGCGCGAGCGCGGCCTGTCCAGCGCGTTGCAGGGCCTCGACGACCGCAGCCGCCGCATCATCGAGGCGCGCTGGCTAACCGAGGATGCGAGCGCCACGCTGCATGAGCTCGCTGCGGAATATGGCGTATCCGCGGAACGCATTCGCCAGATTGAGCAAAAAGCCTTGCAGAAAATGAAGACGGCCATTGTGGCCGAAGCCGCTTGACCCCACCGCAACAAAAAAAACGGGGCGCATTTCGCGCCCCGTTTTTTTGTCCGGATATTCCGATACCCGCTCAGGCCAGAATCACGGAAAAAAAGCTGATCCAGCTCCACACCATCAAAGTTATCACGATAGGCATCACAAATTTAGACATCATTTCACCATCTCCTTAATTAAAAACCCGCCAAAACCCATTTTCCAAAACGGGGCAATTCTAGTTCAAAGCCCCTTCCCATTCAACCCACTACGTCAACTTATCACTTCTTTGATCGCGAATCCGAATAACGCGGAATACGCGGATCGTCATCATCCATCAGGATGCGCTGGGCAGGGCCTTCCATGTCTTCGAACTGGCCATTCTTGATCGCCCAGAAAATGCCGATCCCGGCGACGAGAATCATCACTGCGGTCATGCCCAGCAAATAGATCAGTATCGGTGTCATCTATTTTTCCTTGAATCAAAAAAACGGTTAGCCACGGATTACGCGGATAAACAAAGCGTTGTAAAAAGCCGCCATTCCCCCGGAAGATATCCAGGCAAGTAAAGGCAAGCCATTGATAATCCGTGTACATCCGTGCTAATCCGTGGCTGAATTGCTTCTAAGATCAGCGCAGGCGCAGCGCATTCAGCACCACCACCAGCGAGCTGGTCGACATGCCGATAGAGGCCAGCCACGGCGGGATCATGCCGACTGCGGCAAAGGGCAGCGCGAGCAGATTGTAAACGATTGCCCAGGCGAAATTCTGGCGCATCACGGCGATACTCGCATGGCCGGTCTTCAGGGCGCGCTGGATATCCAGCAGATTTTCCGTCAATAATACGATGTCGCTGCTGGCCCGTGCAACCTGGGTGCCGCCGCCCATGGCGATGGACACATCGGCCCCGGCCAGCACCGGCGCATCGTTGACGCCGTCACCCACCATGGCTACGACATGGCCTCGCTGCTGAAGTTCGCGTAGCGCCTGGAGTTTGTCTTCCGGTTGCAACGCGGCCTGCCAGGATTCGATACCGGCCTCGGCGGCAACGTGGGCCACCGCGTCGACCGCATCGCCGCTCAGGATGGTGACCTGCACCCCTGCCGCCTTGAGCTGCGCGACCAGCTCGCTGGCCTGTGGCCGCAGACCATCGGACAGCACGAACACCGCCATGGCGCGCCGCTCGTCGCACAACCACACCCGCGTTGCGCCTTCCGGCAGATCGCCCGGCAACGCCACCGGCTCGAACCCGGCCAAAGCGGCATTGCCCAGGGTATAGCGCACGCCGTCAATGGAACCGCTCACTCCCTTGCCCGGCAGGTTCTGTGCTTCCTGAACCGCAATCAAATCAGGGCCGGCGACCCGGCTCAGAAAACTTTGCGCCAGCGGATGCTCCGAAGCCTGCTCCAGGCTGGCCGCGAGCAACAGGCAGCGCTCTTCGTCCACGTCGGAAAAAGTGACGGTGCGCTGCAGCACCGGCTTGCCGTAGGTGAGGGTGCCGGTCTTGTCGAAGACCACATGATTGACCTTGGCCAGGGTTTCCAGGGCGTGGCCGCGCGTCAACAATATGCCGTGCCGCAGCAGGTGCGAGCCGGCGGCGGCGAAGGCCGTGGGCGCGGCGAGCGACAACGCGCACGGGCAGGTCACCACCAGCACCGACAACACGATTCCGAATGCCTGCCCCGGCTCCAGCCACCACCATACAGCGCCGACTATCGCCGTCAGAATCAGCAGGCCGACCGTGAAATGGCCCGCCACTTGATCGGCCAACTGCGCCAGACGCGGTTTCTCCGCCACCGCCCGGTCAAGCAGACGGACGATACCCGCCAGCACGGTGTTTTCACCCACTCCGGTCACGCGCAGCAGCAGCGGCCCTTCCAGATTGATGCTGCCGGCAATCACCCGCGCCCCGGCGCGCTTCGGCACCGGACGGCTCTCGCCGGTCAACAGCGCCTCGTCCACCGTGCTCTCGCCTTCGATCACTTCGGCGTCGGCGGCGATGGCTTCGCCCGGCTTGGCCAGGATGGTGTCTCCCTCGTTCAGTTCCAGCACGGGCACCGGCTGGTGCTGGCCGCCATCCAATATCCTGGTGGCCATTGCCGGCGCGAGCTTGAGCAGGTTTTCCGCCGCTTCGACCGACTTTTCCTGGGCGCCCTGCTCAAGGAAACGGCTGGAAAGCAGGAACAGGCTGAACATGGTGATGGCATCGTAGTACACCACACCGTGGCCCTGCAACGTGGCCCAGGCGCTGCCGGCGAAAGCCCCGATCACGGCCAGGGAAACCGGCACGTCCATGTTCAGGCGCTTCCCGAGCAGAGCATTCCAGGCGCTCTGGTAGAACGGCAAAGCGGCATACAACACCACCGGCAGTGCCAGCACCAGACTGAAATAGCGCAGCAGCGCAGCCGTGCTGTCCTCCATGCCGAATGCGGCGCCGGCGTACAGCGCCACCGCCAGCATCATCACCTGGCCGGAAGACAACCCGGCAATGGCGATCCTGCGCAGATCCTTTGCCCGCCGCTTGCGGCGCAGGTTTTCCTGGCGTTCGGCGCTGAAGGGATGGGCGTTATAGCCGAGCAGCTGGATTTCTTCGAGGATCTTGCTGAGATGAATCGCCTGGTCGTCCCAGGTGATGCGGGCGCGGTGGGTGGCGTAGTTGACCTGAACCTGCAGCACGCCCGGCAACTGCTTGAGGTGCCGCTCGTTGAGCCAGATGCAGGCGGCGCAGGTAATGCCTTCGAGGATCAGGGAGGCTTCCTTGACGTGCTCGCCTTCTTGCCTGACAAAGCTTTTCTGGATGCCGGGGTGGTCGTAAAGCGCCAGCTTCTGCACTTCCTCCGGCACCACTTCGTGGCCGACGCCGGGCAAAGCGGTACGATGCCGGTAATAGTCGGTCAGCCCGTTGTCGACGATGGTCTGCGCCACCGCCTGACAGCCGCGGCAGCACATCTCGTGCGATGCGCCCTCGATAGCCACGAGGTAATGCGCGCTGGCCGGAACCGGCAGGGCGCAATGGTAACAGGTTTTTTCGACGTTCATTTAGATTGCCGGGACGATGATCTCTTTTGCTGTTTCGAACCTGTCCTGTCCACGCTCGATCAGCAGCACAGCTACCCACTGGCCTGGCTTATCCATGCTGACTTGAGCACGATAGCGCCCCGGCGCGAAAGAGTTCAAGTTGGTCGATTTCCCCGTATCTGCGCCGTCTGCCGGGTGCTTGATGGTGAGCGTCACGGTCGCACCCTCAATGGGTTGCCGTGCGCTGTCGCCGGTACTAACAGTCACTTCAGTGGCTTTGCCGAGCTTGATCTGATCAAGTCCGGCAACCTCGATCTGCCAGCCCAATTGGCGTTGCCGCACGGATTTCTTCATATGCGAAGAAATCATCTTGGCCGCCGCCTCGTCATGCGGGATTTCCCCGGAAAAAGCGGTATAGACTTGCTTGTGCGCGGCATTCGGCAGGAACCATTGGGCAATCGAAGGCGGCAGGCCGCTGATTGAAATCGAGACGAATGCCGCCATCAACAGCGCCAGCGCCAGAAAGAAACCGACGATGATCTTGGGAATCCAGTGCATCGGCTGCGGCGGCGACCCTATTTTTCTATCACCCGTCAGGGTCAGCACGATCGCAGTGGCGACGTACAGCGCCAGATGGAGCGCCACTACGTCGGCGCCGGGCCAGTGGCTCAGGCTGTAGAACATGATCGCCAGAGTCGGCAACGCACCGCTGATCACGCCGCGCCAGTAGTTGGAAACACCGGCCAGACGCAGGCCAAAATACAACAGGGCGATTAGCGCAGCCCCTCCGAACAAGGTCACTGTCATCTATTTATCCTTCATGCTTGGCGTAAAAACGGGCTTTCTTTATGACTGCCTGATCCGGCTTTTTCAGCGGTGTAATGATGAATTCGATTTCACTCACCTGGCTCGCCATGGCGGGAGGAAGCTTGACGTTCGCCAGCACCATCAAACTCTTGCCCTGGCGCACGCTGATCTCGCCCATCTCCCCAAAATCCACCGCACCCTCCGGAAGCCCGCGCACACTGATGCGGTAATCCTGCACCTCTTGCGACTTGTTGGTAATGTGGATCTGGTAACGGTTGCGGATATCGCCGTTCGACAGCACCACGAACAGCGGCTGGCGCACCGGCTGGACGGAAAGTTCGGTCTCGGAACGCGAGGCGATATTGTATACCAGCACAACCACCATCACGAGTATCGCTGCGCCATAGCCCAGGGTGCGCAACCGCAGCCAGTCCAGATGCACCTTGCCCGGATTCCTGCTTTCGATGTTGATTTCCGAATCGTATCGTACCAACCCACGAGGGAAGCCGACCGAATCCATAATGTTGTCGCAGGCGTCAACGCACAAACCGCAGGAAATGCACTGGTATTGCAGCCCTTTGCGGATGTCGATACCCGCCGGGCACACCTGCACGCAGAAGCCGCAATCGATGCAATCGCCTATTCCCTGGGCCTGTCGCTCCTCGCGAGTCCTGGTGCCTGCGCGCGGCACGGCGCGCCCTGCCGACCCCTCGCCGCGCTGGAAGTCATAGTAGGGCGCCAGGGTTTCCGGCTCGTACATCACGCCCTGAAAACGCGCGTAAGGACATATGTAGATGCAGACCTGCTCGCGTGCCAGTGCAGCCGCCACGTAGGTGGTCACGGTTAAAATCAGCACGGTGAAATAGGCTACAGAAGGCAGATCGGCGGTGAAGAAACGCTGGGTCAACTCGGGCGCATAACCGTAGTACATGATGAAGCTATAGGCGGTAATGAAGGCCAGAAGCAGCCACAAGGCGTGTGTGGCGCCATATTTGGCCACCTTCTCCGCATTCCATGGCTGCTTGTAAAGACGAATGCGGGCCGGGCGCTCGCCCTGAACCCATTGTTCGATAAAAATAAAAGCGTCCGTCCACAAAGTCTGGAAGCAGAAATAGCCGCAGAATGCCCTCCCTACAAGTCCGGTTGCGAAGAACAGCAGAGCCGCGGCAATAAACAGCAGCAGAGCGAGTGAGATCAGATCCTGCGGATAGAACACCAGGTCGAAGACGAAAAAGCGGCGCCCGACCAGATCAAACAATACCGCCTGCGCAGGCGCATCCTGGCGCGTCCAGGGCAGCCAGGGCAGGAGGAAATAAACGGCATAGGCCAGCACCATCACGGAGGTCTTGAAGGTACGGAATGCGCCTTTAACCGACCGAGTGTAGATCGGAATCCGCTTCTGGAACAACTCTTCGGATTCTTCACCTGCCTGCAAGTTTTTCATCTTCACAATCCAATCCTGTCGATTCTCGTCATATGGCTAAAAACATTCAAATTCGTTCCGTTCGGAACATGAGATTATCCAAATATTCAAAACGCCTCACTGACAAAAATCAATTCCCGCAAAAAACAAAAACCCCGTCCGTTAGGCCGGGGTTTTTGGTTGAGCGGATGCTCTATTTTAATTACTTTTTGCTGCCGCCGCCGAGCACATCATGCACGTAAACCGTCAGAAGCTTGATCTGGTCAGCACTGAGGCGACCATTCTGGGCAGGCATCACGCCCTTGTTCAGGCCGGAGGTGATTACCGCCTTGACCGCAGCGACTTTCTTGTCCGCGCTGCCCTGGGCAGGCACGTCGGCCCACAGCCAGATCTTGTCGGTCAGGTTGGCCGAGCCGATGTCCTGGTTGCCTTTAGCATCCGCACCGTGACATGCAATGCAGAGACCCTTGCCATGGAACAGTTCATCGCCGACCGCGATTTTGGCTGCATCCATTTTTTCGCCAGACAGGCTCAGTACATAGTTGGCAAGACTCTCGATTTCGCCCTCGTTGAGGTCGGCACCCCCCTTGGCCGGCATGATGCCGTGACGGCCATTGGTGATGGATGCCTGGATCTTGTCGTGAGTACCGCCATAGAGCCAGTCGTCGTCCGTCAGGTTGGGAGCAAATGCCATCTTGCCCTGACCACCGCTCTGATGACAGGCGGCGCAGTTGTCTGCGAACACCACTTTGCCGGCAGAAGCCACGAAGTTCGACAACTCCGGATTTTTGGCGAACTGCTCGTAGGGTGTGGCCGCGACCATGTCGAAATACTTCTTCTGGGATTCACGGGCGTCCTGCAGGTCTTTCATCAGCAGGGCGCGCGTGCTCCAGTGCGTGGTTTTCTCCACACCCTTGTCGTTCTTGTAAGTGATGGTGGTAATGCCTTTAGTAAAACTATCGCCCAGCGGCCAAGCCGGGTAGGCCACCCAGTACACCACCGAGAAAATGATGGTGGCGTAGAAGGACCACAGCCACCAGGCGGGCAGCGGATTGTTGAACTCCTGCAAATCCCCGTCCCAGACGTGGCCGGTGGTTTGCACATTGCTCTCTTGCGAGTTTCCCTGACTCATGATTAGTTCCTTTGCCTCAATATTTAATCGTCGTGGAGCGGTATGTTCTTGTGGGATTCCAGGCGCTCGCCGCGCTTCTTGCTACCATACACATAGAACAGGATGGCGCAGAACGTGATGAAGAAAATCACCAGCGCCAGCGGCTTGGCATTTTCCAACCGGGTAAACCACATAAGCCATTCCATAGCGCCCTCCCGTTTAACGGAATTTCACGAAGCTGTCGTTGTCGAGCTTGCTGAAGTCAACCATCGTACCCAGCACCTGCAGGTAAGCTACCAGCGCATCCATTTCGGTTACGTCGGCGGCGTTGCCGTCATATTTGCCGGTTTGCGCCTGCTCGATCAGGTTCTTCCGCGCATCGGGGATGTGCAACTGCTTCGCCACATCCGCGCCGAACTCCTTGACGTTGTTGTCGTGCTCGGCCTTATTGGCGGAGTAGGGCACACCGGTCATGCGCAGCGCTTTCATGCGGTCCGCCACGTCGGAAGTATCCAAAGCGGTGAGCAGCCAGGGGTAATTCGGCATCACCGACTCGGGCACCATCGAGCGCGGCGCGATCAGGTGCTGCACCTGCCACTCGTTGGAATATTTCTTGCCGACTCGCGCCAGATCCGGGCCAGTGCGCTTGGAACCCCACTGGAACGGATGGTCATACTGCGATTCCGCCGCCAGCGAGTAATGCCCGTAGCGCATGGACTCATCGCGGAACGGACGGATCATCTGCGAATGGCACAGGTAGCAGCCCTCGCGGATGTAGATGTCGCGACCGCGCTGCTCCAGCGGGCTGTAGGGGCGAACCATCTTGATCCCATCGGCGTTTTTCACATCCTCGACGGTACCCTTGAGGAAGAACAGCGGCACGATTTCAACCAGACCGCCGATACTGATGGCGATCAAGGTCAGCACCAGCATCAGCCCAATATTTTTTTCAATTTTTCCATGTTCGATCATGATCTTTCCTTATGTTAAGGTGAAACTCGCGAAGCGAGACTTCGTCCCTCTCTCCCTCTGGAAGAGAGTTAGGAGAGAGGGTTTCAACCCGAGTCCCGTTACGCTGCACTCGCTGCCAAACCACCGGCAGGCATGTTCTTCGCCTGGCGTATGGTCATGAAGCAGTTGTAGAGCATCACCAACATGCCAGACAGGAACACGGCGCCGCCCAGCGCTCGCATGGCGTAGTAGGGATGCATGGCGGCAACGGTTTCGGCGAAGGAATACTGCAGGTTGCCGAAATCGTCGTAGGCACGCCACATCAGGCCCTGCATGATGCCGGAAATCCACATCGCGGCGATGTACATCAGCGTGCCAATCGTGGACAACCAGAAATGCACGTTGATCAGCTTTTCACTGTGCATCTGGGTATCCCACAGACGGGGCAGCATGTGATAGATGGCGCCGAAGGAAATCATCGCCACGAATCCCAGCGCGCCGGAGTGTACGTGGCCCACCGTCCAGTCGGTGTAGTGGGACAGGGCGTTCACATCCTTCAGCGACATCATCGGGCCTTCGAAGGTGGACATGCCGTAGAACGACAGCGCCACGATCAGGAAGCGCAGGATCGGGTCGGTGCGCAGCTTGTCCCAAGCGCCCGACATGGTCATGATGCCGTTGATCATGCCGCCCCAGGAAGGCATCAACAGCATGATGGAGAAGGTTGCCGCCAGGGTGGAAGTCCAGTCGGGAATCGCAGTCCAGTGCAGGTGGTGAGTACCGGCCCACATGTACATGAAGATCAGCGCCCAGAAGTGGACGAT
>JAUYEK010000110.1 GCA_030691435.1 Sulfuricella sp.
TTGCGTGCGGCGAACAGCCCCTTGGAGTCGGAATAGCCGGAGGCATTGGGCAGGTTGTGGATCACGTCCTGGAGAATTTCTTCCGGCGCTTCGAAGCCGAATGGCGCCGGATTGCCGATGTTGAGCTTGATGATGCGGTGACCGTCCTCCTCCATCTGCCGGGCGCGCGCCATCACCGGGCCACGGATGTCGTAGCAGACGTTGGCGAGCTTGCTGGATTTGAGTACGGGTTGCATGGCTTCGAGCCCCTATTTTGCGCTGACGACTGGGTCGCTTCACACGACGCGCTTAAAATTGCGCTTAAAAGGTATAATCTTACCCGACCGTCCCTTGTCCCGCAAATGGAGGCCCGCCTTGAAGTTCCACCTGGCCGACGCCGCCGGCTTAAACCTTTTCACCGGCTACGACACCGATTATGTCGCGGTCAACCATCAACACTATCCAGACAGCCTGATCGTGCTGCCGGATCGGATCGTCGAAAACTGGCCGCCGCAAAGCTTCGCCGCGCTGGAAACCGCCCATTTCGAGGCTATCCTGGAATTCATGCCGGAGATCGTGCTGCTCGGCACCGGCAGCACCCTGCGCTTTCCTCACCCCCGCCTGACGGAGGCGCTGATCCGGGCGTATATCGGCGTGGAAGTGATGGACACCCCGGCCGCCTGCCGCACCTACAACATCCTCGCATCCGAGGGTAGAAAGGTGGCGGCTGCGCTGATCCTGGGGGCTAGTCTGTAGGCTGGGGTAAGCGTAGCGCACCCCAGCAGGGGTCAAATCGCTGGGGTTCGGTTCCCTCACCCCAGCCTACGGACTGAGGGCAGAATATCGCGGAAACTGCGAATCGCCCGGAATTCCGCCACATCCTTGGCCGACAGTCGCGTGTCCGGCCGATACACCGCCAGCAGATGACCGATCCCGTAATCCCGCGCCGAGCGCAGCACCGGCAGGCTATCGTCCACCAGCAGCGTGGTGATGGGGTCATAGCGCTCGACGGACTGGAGCTTGTCCCAGAACTCGGGATGTTCCTTGGGTACGCCGATGTCGTGGGCACAGATTACCGCGTCGAAATAGCCATCCAACCGGGTTTTGCGCATCTTCAAGGCCAGGCTTTTATGGTGGGCGTTGGTCACCAGCACGACGCGCCGGCGGCTGCCGCGCAGCGCCGCAAGAAAATCGGTGACATGGGGATGCACGGCGATAAGATGCCCCACTTCCTCCTTGAGCCGGGCGATGTCCAGCCCCAGTTCTCGCGTCCAGTAATCCACGCAGTACCATTCCATCGTGCCCGCCACCTTGTGGTAGCGCGGCGCCAACGCATCCTGCGCCGCTTCATGGCTCAGGCCGTGCTTCTCGGCGTAGCGCAGCGGCACATGCTCGAGCCAGAAATGGTTGTCGAAATGCAGGTCGAGCAGGGTGCCGTCCATGTCGAGGAAAACGGTCTGAATGGCGTTCCAGTCAAGCATTTTATAAGTCCTGAGTGCTGAGTCCTGAGTCTTGAGTGCTGAGTGCTGAGTGCTGAGTCCTCAGGACTCAGGACTGCTTTTCACTCAGAACTATCTTTTCCGTGCTCCGGCAATTCGATCCAGAAAGTCGACCCCTCGCCCAGCCTGCTTTCCACCCCGATCTCGCCACCCATCAGCTCTACCAGGCGCTTGGCCACAGCCAGACCGACGCCGGTGCCCTGGGTATGGGATTTGTCCGCATCCAGCCGGTTAAATGGCACGAACAATTCATCCAGCCTGTCGGCAGGAATGCCGTGGCCAGTATCGGTAACGCTCACCTTCTGCCGGCCAGGGGCGGAGCGCTGGCATGCCAGGGTGATCGTGCCCCCCTCACGGTTGTATTTGATGGCGTTGGAAAGCAAATTGAGCATCACCTGCTTGAAGCGGGTGAGGTCAGCCCAGACAAAACACTCCCCGCAGGCCGACACATGGTCTTCGACTTTTAGCTGGCGCTCGCTCGACAGGGGCGAAACCAGATCGATGCATTCCTGCACCGCCTGCGCCAGCATCACCCTCTCCAGGTGCATCTGCATCCTGCCGGCCTCGATCCTGGCAAGATCGAGAACCTCGTTGACCAGCGCAAGCTGATGCCAGCCGGCCTGGATAATATGCTTGACGCTTGCGCTCTGGGAAGGCGATAACGGCTCCACCGGGTCATGCTCCATCAGCTGCGCAAAGCCGAGGATGGCATTCAGCGGCGTGCGCAGTTCGTGGCTCATGCGCGAAAGGAATTCGGACTTGGCGCGGTTGGCCCGTTCCGCCTCTTCCTTGGCGAGCAGCAGTTCCTGCCCGGCCCGCTTGTTTTCGGCGGCCAGCCGCAGGGATTTGATGCCATAGGCGAGGTTCGCCGCCAAGTCACGCAACAGGTTGATCTCGTCGCTGCCGAACCCGTTGCTGGCTGCGGAATAAACCGTCAGTACGCCGACCTGGCCATCGTCGAGAAACAGCGGCAGCGCAATAACCGCCGCGTAGCCGCACGCCAGCGCTTCGTCGCGCCAGGGCAGCGTGGCGGGATCGCTGGAAACGTCCTGGACCAGGCAATACTGGCTGGCTCGAATGGCCGCCCCGACCGGCCCGCTGCCGCGCTCGGCATCGACATCCCAGCTGATCGCCGCCTTGTCCAGACAGGCCAGATCCGACCCCGCCATCGCGGCCGGGCGCACCGATTTCGCCGCGTCTTCCATGGCGAAACCTACCCAGGCCGTGCGATAGCCGCCGGTTTCCACGCAAATCCGGCAAATCTCGTGGAGCAGATCGTCTTCGTCGCGGATGCGCACCAGCGCCTCATCGCACGAGTTCAGCATTTTCAGGGTGCGGTTGAGCTTGACCAGCGATTCTGCCGACTCTTTACTTGCCGTGATGTCGGTACGAATCACCACATACTGGTAGGGCTTTCCAGAGTGGCCCAGAAAGGGGACGATGGTGGTCGCCAACCAATAGAAACTGCCGTCCTTTTTGCGGTTCCTGACCTCGCCCCGCCACACCTCGCCGCGCTCGACGGTCGCCCACAACTCGGCGAAGAACGACTGGGGATGGTAGCCGGAATTCATTATGCGGGGATTCTGCCCGAGCAGTTCCTCGCGGGAATACTGGCTGATCTCGCAAAACTTGTCGTTGGCGTAAACAATCTTGCCGGCGGGGTCGGTAATCGCCACAATCGCGTGCTGATCCAGGGCGAATTTCTGTGATTCCAGCTCAACCATGGTTTTTTCGAGCGTGAGCGCGCGTTCCGCCAGCTTCTCCTCGAACTGCTTGCGCTCGGCGATTTCCGCTTCAAGCTGCCGATTGATTTCATGCAGCTCATGGGTGCGCTCGTTGATGCCCCGTTCAAGCGCCTCATGAGAGTGCGAAAGCTCGCGGAAACTTTTCCCCAAACCGATTGCCATGTCGCCGAAATTGGCGACCAGCGTATTGATCTCGATAATCGGGCTGACCGGAAGGGGAACACTCTCTCCTTCGAGCACTTTCCATTTCAGATTGGTCGAAGCTTCCGCCAGCCTGACCAGCGAGTCGGTGAGTTTGTAGCTGACCAGCCTGCCCAGAAAAAAAATCAGCACAGAAAAACCCAGCACCGACCGTATGCTGCTGAAAAAAACCTCCTGCATGGCTTTCTGATAGGGTTCGGCTGGAATTTCCACCAGCAGGGTCAGGCCGCCATTTCCCGGCAGCGCCGTTACCCGTTCATAATTAAAGCCCTCGCGGTAAACTGCGGCGGCGGCAATAATTCGCGGAGCCTGGTTTACATCATCCAGGGGTGATCCTGCGTCAAGTCTGACACCACTTTCATGCCCATAAACCTGGCCTGGAGCGAGATCGCCGCGCGATGCGGCGACAACCCGCCCGGCCCGGTCAAGAACCGTTAGCGGCGTTTCCCCATGACGGTCATGCAGTTTCAACACCTCGGCCATTTCCTTCGGATCGGGATGCGCCTCCAACTCGCGCATCATCTCCTCGGAAAGGAACCTCAGCTCCCGGCTGATATTGGCCTCTATCACCCCCTGCTGATGACGAATACCGGACGCAGTCAGCGCCAGGGTAGGCATCAGCGCAGCAGCGACCAACACAGCAAATAGGGCCTGACGCAGCGAAATTTTCTGCCTGTTATGCGCTGCCCCCCCCAGCAGGATCGGCAACTGTATGGCCAGGTAAGCGACCAATGCGTTGCCGATACCGTTGGCGCCATTGCGCAGGGCATAATAAGTGGCCATGTCGCTGTCGCCACTGCCGACCCAAACATTGAGCAGCCAGGTTGCGGGCATGCAGATCAGCAGCCAGTAAATGCTGTCCAGCGCAACAATATTACGCCGGCT
>JAUYEK010000124.1 GCA_030691435.1 Sulfuricella sp.
CGTCAAGAGCAAGACCCTGGCCGGTTTCGACGCGCCCTACGTGCCGGGCTGGGACTGCCCCGGCCTGCCGATCGAGTTGCAGGTGGAAAAGGCGCACGGCAAAACACAAGCCCCGGCCAAATTCCGCGAACTGTGCCGCGACTACGCCAAAGAGCAGATCGAGCGGCAAAAAGCCGATTTCATCCGTCTCGGCGTGCTGGGCGAATGGGATAATCCCTATCTGACCATGGACTACAAGTTCGAGGCCGACATCATGCGCACCCTCGGCCGGATACATGCCAACGGCTACCTGTTCCAGGGCCAGAAACCGGTGCACTGGTGCGTGGATTGCGGTTCCGCCCTGGCGGAAGCCGAGGTGGAATACGAGGACAAGGCTTCGCCGGCAATCGACGTCGCCTTTGCGGTGAAGGATGTCGCCGCGCTGGTGCAGGCGTTAAGCACTAACCCCTCTCCCCAACCCTCCCCCACAGGGGGGGAGGGGGCGAACGTGAAGGGCGCTGGTTTTGATCGGGGGGCGAACGTGAAGGGCGCTGGTTTTGATCGTGCTGGTTTTGACTTGCCGGTTTATGCGGTGATCTGGACCACTACGCCGTGGACCCTGCCCGCCAACCAGGCAGTGTGTGTTCATCCCGATTTCATCTACGACCTGATCCAGACGCCGAAGGGCATCCTGATCCTGGCGCACGATCTGGCCGAGGCCTGCATCACGCGCTACGGTTTCGACGCGGTGGAGGTGGTGGCGACGGTGCAAGGCTCGGCGCTGGAACATCTGCAATTGCAGCACCCTTTCTACGACCGCAGCGTGCCGGTGATCTGCGGCGACCATGTCACGCTCGAAGCCGGTACCGGGCTGGTGCATACCGCCCCCGCTCACGGCCTGGAGGACTACGCCGTCGGCGGCAAATACAACCTGCCGGTGGAGTGCCCGGTGGGCGGCGACGGCAAATTTTACCCCGGTATTCCCCTGGTCGGCGGCCAGTCGATCTGGGCGGCCAACAAGATCGTAGTCGAAACCCTGGCCAACAGCGGCGCGCTGCTGCTGGAAATCAAGCTCAAGCACAGCTATCCGCACTGCTGGCGGCACAAGACGCCGATCATCTTTCGCGCCACGCACCAGTGGTTTATTGGCATGGAAGCTACCGGCCAGCACAGCAGTCTGCGTAAAGCTGCGTTGAAGGCGGTCGAGAACACCGAGTTTTTCCCGTCGTGGGGGCGAGCCCGGCTCGAGGCGATGATCAAGAACCGTCCGGACTGGTGCGTCTCGCGCCAGCGCAACTGGGGCGTGCCAATGCCGCTGTTCGTGCACAAGGAAAGCGGTGAATTGCACCCGCGCACCGCGGAACTGCTGGAGCAAGTGGCGCAGCGCGTGGAAGGGCAGGGCATCGAAGCCTGGTTCAGCCTGGAAGCCGCGGAACTGCTCGGCGCGGAGGCGGAAACCTACAAGAAGGTGAGCGACACCCTCGATGTCTGGTTCGATTCCGGTTCGACCCACGCCTGCGTTTTGAAGCGGCGCGACTATTTGCAGCATCCTGCGGACCTGTACCTGGAAGGCTCCGACCAGCACCGCGGCTGGTTCCAGTCCTCGCTTCTCACCGGTTGCGGGGTGGATGGCCACGCGCCTTACAAGGCCCTGCTCACCCATGGCTTCGTGGTCGACGGCAACGGCCACAAGATGAGCAAATCCAAGGGCAACGTGATCGCGCCGCAGAAGGTGGTGGACAGCCTCGGCGCCGACATCCTGCGCCTGTGGGTCGCTTCCACCGACTATTCCGGCGAGCTCACTATTTCCGACGAGATCCTCAAGCGGGTGACGGAAAGCTACCGCCGCATCCGCAACACCCTGCGCTTCCTGCTGTCGAACATCGCCGACTTCGATCCGGCGCGGCATGCCCTGCCGGTAGAAGAATGGCTGGAGATCGACCGTTACGCGCTGGCGATGGCGCGGGATTTCGAGAACGAATGCAAGGCGTACTACGAAAAATACGAGTTCCATTTCATCGTCCAGAAGCTGCAAGCCTTCTGTTCCGAGGATCTGGGCGGGTTCTATCTGGACATCCTGAAGGACCGTCTGTACACCGCCGGTGCCGATTCCCGCGCCCGCCGCTCGGCGCAGAATGCGCTTTACCATATCACCCACAGCCTGGTGCGGCTGATGGCGCCTATACTTTCCTTTACCGCCGAGGAAGCGTGGCAGGCGCTGGCCAAAAATCCGGAAGACAGTATTTTCCTCCACACCTGGAATGATGTGCTGCTGACCCAGCCAGAAGAGGACGTGATCAGGCAGCGCTGGGCGCAGTTGCGCCGCGTGCGTGCCGATGCGCTGAAGCAACTGGAAGAGGTGCGGGTATCCGGGCAGATCGGTTCCTCGCTGGCCGCCGAGGTGGACCTTTATGCCATCGGTGAAATCTTCGACCTCCTCGATTCTTTCGGCGACGACTTGCGTTTCGTGTTCATCACGTCGCAGGCGCGTTTGCATCAGGGCAGCCATCCCGAAGCGCTGGCCGGTGAAACAGGGGTGGGCATCCGCGTCAGCGCCAGCCCGCAGCAGAAGTGCGAACGCTGCTGGCACTACCGTGCCGATGTGGGTGCCGATGCCGCCACCCCGGGTTTGTGCGGACGCTGTGTTTCCAATCTGCACGGCGCAGGCGAGCCGCGCCAATATGCGTAAACTAACCATGAACAAGTCCCCTCTCCCCTTGTGGGAGAGGGCTAGGGAGAGGGGGCGTAATGGCTAGCTCGATGCGCTGGACAGCCTGGCTCGCGCTCAGCGCGGTCGTCATCGTGCTCGACCAGCTGACCAAGCAGTGGGTGTCGCAGTCGCTAGCCTTTGGCGAGATGATTCCGGTGATGCCCTCCTTCAACCTGGTGCTGGCCCACAATGCCGGCGCGGCGTTCAGCTTCCTGGCCGGAGCAGGAGGGTGGCAACGTGGGTTTTTTATCGGGATCGCGGTGGTCGCGGCAGTGGTGATCGTCCACCTGCTGCGCAAGCATCACGGGGAAAAGCTTTTCAGCCTGGCGCTCGCCCTGATCCTCGGCGGCGCGCTCGGCAACCTGATCGACCGCATCCTGCGCGGTCATGTGGTGGATTTCCTCGATTTTTATGTGCAGGGCACCCATTGGCCCGCGTTCAATGTCGCCGACATGGCGATCACCTGCGGCGCAGGGCTGCTGATCTGGGACAGCTTTAGAAAACCGGCAAAATAGTTCCCATCAGGAAACGATATGCTCCCTCTCCCCGTGCGGGAGAGGGTTG
>JAUYEK010000152.1 GCA_030691435.1 Sulfuricella sp.
TGCCCACGCGGAAATCTCCCTCTCCCCAACCCTCTCCCGCAAGCGGGCGAGGGGGCAATGGTAAAAGGCGCTTGTTTCGATTGGCTGGCCGCGTGGGCACAAAGACGTGCCCACCCTACATTTTTCAGGTAAGGTAGCGCGTCTGGATTATGGTTATTCCCGTATGTCTGAAAACGCCTCTCTCTGGCGGGCGATCTTTACCCGCAAAATGCTCATCTGCGTTTTCACCGGCTTCAGTTCCGGCCTGCCGCTGTATTTCCTGATCAGCCTGGTGCCGGCCTGGTTGCGCACCGAGCAGGTCGACCTCAAGGTGATCGGCCTGTTCGCGCTGATCCAGCTGCCCTATATCTGGAAGTTCCTCTGGTCACCGCTGCTGGACCACTTCGCCTGGCCGAAACTGGGCCGGCGGCGCGGTTGGATGCTGTTTACCCAGATTGCGCTGCTGCTTTCGGTGCCGCTGTTCGGCTGGTTCGAGCCGAAGCTGGATCTTTGGAGCATCGCCTACCTGGCACTGGCGGTCGCCTTTTTTTCCGCCACGCAGGATGTCGTGCTCGATGCCTTCCGGCGCGAAATCCTGTTCGACGTCGAACTCGGCCTGGGCAACGCCATCCACGTCAACGCCTACCGCATTGCCGGCCTGGTGCCGGGCTCGCTGTCCCTGATCCTGGCCGACCATTTGCCGTGGAGCAGCGTGTTCCTGATCACCGCCCTGTTCATGCTGCCCGGTGTCGTCATGACGCTGATGGTGGCCGAGCCCGATCTCGTCAAATCCGGCCCGAGAACGCTGCGGGCGGCGGTGGTCGAGCCGTTCCGCGAGTTCATCAACCGCCAGGGCTGGCGCGAGGCGCTGCTGATCCTCGGCTTCATCTTCCTCTACAAGCTCGGCGACAGCATGGCCACCGCTCTGGCGACGCCGTTCTATCTCGACATGGGCTTCACCAAGACCGACATCGGCCTGATCGCCAAGCACGCCGGCCTGTGGCCCAGCGTCATCGGCGGGCTGCTGGGCGGGGTGTGGATGATGCGCCTCGGCATCAACCGCGCACTGTGGCTGTTCGGCGTGGTGCAGGTGGTGTCGATTCTGGGTTTCGCCGCGCTGGCGCTGGTCGGCCACGACAAGGTCGTGCTCGCCCTGGTGATCGGCTTCGAGGCCCTGGGAGTCGGCCTGGGCACGGCGGCCTTCGTCGCCTTCATCGCCCGCACCACCCACCCGCTTTACACCGCCACCCAGTTCGCCCTGTTCACCAGCCTGGCGGCGGTGCCGCGCGCATTCATCAACGCTTCCACCGGTTTCCTGGTCGAACTGCTGGGGTGGTTTGCCTTCTTTCTGTTGTGTACGCTGCTGGCGTTGCCGGGGATGGTGTTGTTGCTCAAGGTTGCGCCTTGGAAAGAGGGCGAGGATAAGTATTTGTAGTGGGGTTTTGTGCGCTACGCGCAAATATTTAGATGCCGGGCAGTCCCCGGCATCTAAATATTTGCGCGTAGCGCACACAAAAACATCCGGTGCATTGGAATGGGGTTGCGTCCCCTAATTACGGCTGACCGATCAGAACGACCAGTCGTAATCCACCGTCAGCGGAGCATGATCACTGAAACGCTGTTCCTTATAGACCACAGCGGCTTTCGCCGTCGCGGCGATGCCCGGCGTGGCAATCTGGTAGTCGATGCGCCAGCCGACATTCTTGGTCCACGCCTGGCCGCGGTTCGACCACCAGGTGTAGGCTTCGCCGGTGGCTTCCGGGTGTAGCTGGCGGTAGACGTCGACCCAGCCGATTTCATCGAATACCTTGGTCAGCCAGGTGCGCTCTTCGGGCAGGAAGCCGGAGTTTTTCTGGTTGGATTTCCAGTTTTTCAGGTCGATCTCCTTGTGGGCGATATTCCAGTCGCCGCACAGCACCACTTCCCGTCCTTTTGCCTTCAGTGCTTCGAGGTGTGGAGCAAAATAGTCCAGGAAGCGGAACTTCGCTGCCTGCCGCTCCTCGCCGCTGGAACCGGAGGGCAGGTAGAGCGAGATGACGCTGAGCTTGCCGAAATCGGCCTGCAGGTAGCGGCCTTCGGCGTCGATCTCGGCGATGCCCATGCCCTCGACCAGATTGTCCGGCTGCTTCCTTGAGTAGATGCCCACCCCGCTGTAGCCCTTCTTTTCGGCGGCATGGAAATAGCCATGAAAGCCTTGCGGCGCGAGCATTGCGGGCGTCAGGTCGGGCAGTTGCGCCTTGAGCTCCTGCAGGCAGACGATATCGGCCTGCTGCCGGGGCAGCCATTCGAACAGCCCCTTGCTGGCGGCGGAGCGGATGCCGTTCAGATTCAGCGTTATAATGCGCAATCGATTTCTCCGAATAAACTGCTATTATCCACGGATTAACACCGATTAACACAGATAAAACAAATGGTTGCGCACAAGCCGTTAGCTACCAGACGGGTGGGTCAGCCGCTTTTGTAACCCATTGATAATCCGTGTATATCCGTGTTAATCCGTGGATAAACTGCTTTTCCAGGATTAAGGTAATCACCATGCAGGATTTTCATCAGGATTTCATTCGCTTCGCTATCGAGCGCAATGTGTTGTGCTTCGGCGAATTCAAGACCAAGGCCGGACGGCTCTCCCCCTACTTCTTCAATACCGGCCTGTTCAACGATGGCGAATCCCTGGGGCAGCTGGCGCAATTTTACGCCAAAGCCATTCTTTCCGCCCCGTTCCCGTTCGACATGCTGTTCGGCCCGGCCTACAAGGGCATTCCCCTGGTGGCGGCGACCGCAGTGGCGCTGGCCGGGCATGGGCGCAACCTGCCGCTTGCCTTCAACCGCAAGGAAGCCAAGGATCACGGCGAGGGCGGCGCCATCGTCGGCGCGCCGTTGGCCGGGCGGGAGCTGATCGTGGACGACGTGATTTCGGCCGGCACCTCGGTGCGCGAATCGGTGACGCTGATCAAGGCAAACGGGGCCGAGCCCTGCGGCGTGATGATCGCGCTCGACCGGCAGGAACGCGGCACGGGAGAGTTGTCCGCGACCCAGGAGGTGGCGCAGGGCTACGGTATCCCGGTGGTCAGC
>JAUYEK010000184.1 GCA_030691435.1 Sulfuricella sp.
CATGGTCATCGACCTCAACAAATGCATCGGCTGCCAGACCTGCACCCTGGCCTGCAAGACCCAGTGGACCGACCGGGACGGGCGCGAGTTCATGTACTGGAACCACGTCGAAACCAAGCCCGGCCTGGGCTACCCGCGCGACTGGGAAAAAGCCGGCGGCGGCTGGGAAAACGACAAGCTCAAACCGGGCCGCCTGCCTCGCCTGGCGGAGGATTACGGCGTGCCGGCGGAGTTCAACCACGACGCGCTGTTCGAGCCGGGCGATGCGCCGCTGCGGCCGCTGGAGGCGATGCAGTGGGGGCCGAACTGGCAGGAAGACCAGGGCGCGGGCGAGTTTCCCAACAGCCATTTCTTCTACCTGCCGCGCCTGTGCAACCACTGCACCAAACCCGCATGCCTCGCCGCCTGCCCCCGCCAGGCGATCTACAAGCGCGAACAGGACGGCATCGTGCTGATCAATCAGGAGCGCTGCCGCGGTTATCGGTACTGCGTCGCCGCCTGCCCCTACACGAAAATCGACTTCAACCCGCTGGCAGGTAAATCCGAAAAGTGCATTTTCTGCTATCCGCGCGTGGAAAGCGGCCTGCCCCAGGCCTGCGCCTACCAGTGCGTCGGGCGGGCACGCCACGTGTCGTACCTGGACGACGCGGGCGGCGCTGTGCATAAGCTGGTCAACGAATGGAAAGTGGCGCTGCCGCTCCACCCCGAGCACGGCACCCAGCCCAATGTCTATTACGTGCCGCCGCTGTCGCCTTCGACCTTCGACGCCGAGGGCAGGCCCACCGGCCAGCCGCGCATCCCGGACGAATATCTGGAAGAGCTGTTCGGGCCCGCGGTTCAAGCCTCGCTGGCCACCCTGAAGCGGGAAATCGCGAAAAAGGAAAAGGGCGAGCCTTCGGCGCTGACAGACCTGCTGATTGCCTACCGGCACGGCGACATGTTCCGGTTGAACCCGCCCAGGGAGGAAATATGAGGTTCGTCCGCTGTCTCCCGGCTTTGCTATTGATGGCGGCGGGTGGCGCGCTCGCGGCGCAGCCTGAGCTTGATCTGCTGCGCCAGGCAGGACGGGTAATGGATGTCGGCAAGGCAGCGGAAATGCCGCCGCTGTCGCCGGGCGACCCGGCCTGGGGCTCGGCGCCCGCAACGCTGCTCAGGCTCTACCCCCAGCGCAGCACGGCGCCTAACTTCGAGGAAGCCGGCCCGGCCACGCTGAAAGTGCAGGCACTGGCGGGAAAAGGCCATCTCGCGCTGCGGTTGGCGTGGGCGGACAAGGGTGAGGATCAGATCGATCCAAAACGCACAGACCGCTTCGCCGATGCGGTGGCGGTGCAGTTCCCCGCCCGACCGGGGCGCCTGTTGCCCTATATCGGCATGGGTGAACCGAACAATCCAGTTTCGCTGTGGTTCTGGCGCGCCGGGACGGTTCCAGAACTCGCCGAGGCGCGCGGGTTCGGCACGTTGACTGCGCTACCGGGCGCGGGTCCGGAGGTGGATGCGGTGCATGGCGCGGGCGAATGGACGGTGGTTTTGCGCGCGCCGCTTGCAGCCAATGCGGGTAGCCCGCTGCCGGTTGCCTTCGCGGTCTGGGATGGCGCGACTCAGGGGCGGGATGGGCGCAAGTGGCTGTCATCCTGGCAGGTGCTGCGCCTGCCAGCCATGCGGGACGACCGGGCGCGGCTGCGCGCCTTCGCCGCCGAGTCGTTCACGGTAGGCAACGCCATGCGCGGGGAGAAGCCGGCGGCGGAGCGCGGCTGTAGCGCCTGCCACCGCCTGCCCGAGGGACCTGCGTTCGACACCGGCCCCACCCTGCTCAACGCCGGCGGCATCCACTGGCCGGGCTATTTACGGCGGTCTATCCTGCAAGCCTCGTCCTTTGTCGTACCGGGCAGGAGTTACGGCGCAAATGGCGTTTCACTGATGCCCGACCAGGAGTGGCGCGGCACAGAAGTGGAAGACCTGGTGGCTTATCTGACTTCGTTAAAGTGAAACTCGCGAAGCGAGCCTTCGCCCCCCTTCTCGCCGGATTGAGCGGCTTTGCCGCCAATCCCGGCGGGGACACTCCTTGCGGGTGCTCCCGTCCTCCCCCTTGAAGGGGAGGAATCGAAGGAGAGCCGCCGCGCCTGAAAATGGTTCACAGGCATAAAACTAAAAAACGCTTTTATCCACAGATGAACACGGATTAACACAGATACCAAAAGTAGGCGCCTCTAGGCGAAACAACGTGTTGACGACAATTGGCAGCTTACCCCAAAGGTGATTAAGATGATATCTGTATCTCATTGATAATCCGTGTATATCTGTGTTAATCCGTGGCCGAACTGCCTTTTATAGGATAAAACACCTCGCTGATTTCGTATCGTGGCAAGAACGTCAAATAATTTTTTTATTTTATATTCTAATATTCATTTGAATAGTATATCATTAACCCTGCAAACTTTTAGAGCGTAGGAGGCATCATGATTTTCCTGGCCATTATTTCCGGCGCGATCACCGGCATCGTGTTGGGTCTGTTCGGCAGCGGCGGTTCCATCATCGCCATGCCGGCGCTGATGTATCTGCTCAACGTGGAAGCCAAGTCGGCGATCGCCATGAGCATGGGCATCGTCGCCGTCACCGCCACTATTTCGGGCTGGGACAACTGGCGGCGCGGCAATGTCGATCTCAAGGTGGCGGCGATGTTCGGCCTGTTCGGCGTGATCGGCACCTACGGCGGCGCCCGCCTTGGGGTATACACGCCGGTGCAGGTACAGCTCACCTTGTTCGCGCTGGTGATGTATGCCGCTGCCTGGAAGATGCTGCAAATCAAAAAGCAGCCGGTAAGTCAGCTGGCCACGGCAGGCGGGCCACCCTTGCCGGAAAATGAGGTCATTTCGGCGCACATGGGACATATCGCCGCGCACGGCGTCGGCGTCGGTGTGCTGACCGGGCTGGTGGGCGTGGGCGGCGGATTCCTGATCGTACCGGCGCTGGTGCTGCTTTCGGGCATCCCGATGAAGCTCGCCATCGGCACCTCGCTCGTCATCGTCGCCGCCAAGTCCTACTCCGGTTTCGCCGGTTATGTCGGGGCGGTGCCGGTGGACTGGACGACCATGGCTTTGTTCACCACGGTGACGGTGGCCGGCAGCTTTGTTGGCACACGCATTGCGCACCGATTCTCGCAGGCGACGCTGAAGCGCAGCTTCGGTATATTCCTGGTGTTCGTGGCGAGTTACATTCTGCTTAAGACCGTGTTGTAAGGAAAAACAATCATGAGTTACACCATTCATGTCGAGGCCAACAATCCGCCCGGCAAGCGCTGCACCCTGTATATCCGCTACGCCGAGAAAATCGGCCAGCATCTCGGCACGCCATTTTCCGCCATTTTCCACTCGCCCCATCCGGTGCAGGGGCGGATATCACCCGCCTTGCTGATGGGCGGCGTGGCGCTGGTTCCGGAGAATGGCGATGTGCTGCTGCCGAGCGATGTCCGCGCCGCTCTGCCCGATGCACCGGCGGAATTACTGGAAACCCTGACAGAGATTCACCGGGTCACGATGACCGGCTGAACCCTTTTTCAAACCCGAAGAAAGGAAAACCATGCCGCAACTGATCAAGGTCCATTCCCAGCACCAACCCAGCGGGCGCTGCACGCTTTACGCGCTTTATGCCGAAGAGCTATCATCCAGCCTTGGCCTGGCCCGGCGCGTCGTTCATACCGACTGCCGCGACACGCATGGCGAGGGCTTCCCCGCGCTGCTGGTGAAGGGGGTGGCGCTGCAGCTATCGGATGGCGTGATCCTGTCACCGGAAGATATCTGCGCCGGGCTGGATTTGAGTGCCGTACCGGACTTGGCTGCGCGGCTGGAAGCAATTCAGGAACGCTTTTTCGAGGAGGTTGAATGAACGACAAAAACAAAGGGCTTTCCACCCGCTGCATCCACGCAGGGGAAATCCAGGATGCCCACGGCTCGCCGCACACACCGATCTACACCACTACCACCTTTAAATTCGATTCCACCGCCGACCTGCTCGACGTGGTGGAGGGGCGCAAGGCGGGCAGCCTGTATACCCGATACGGCCTCAACCCCACCATTTTCAGCCTGGAAGAAAAGCTGGCTGCTCTGGAAGGTGCAGAAGCGGCTTGGGCATTTTCCTCCGGCATGGCTGCGGAAGCCTCGCTGTTCTTTGCTCATGGCCGCAAGGGCGTGGTCTGCATTGGCGACGCCTACGGCGGCACCATGGAATTTCTTTCCAGCCAATTGCCGGAACTCGGCATCCCCACTTTTTTTCTCCTCGGCAGCGAGCTGGACGGGTTGAAGACCTATCTGGAAGCAGGTGCAAGCCTGGTGTTTTTCGAAACGCCCACCAACCCCACCCTGGAGGTGCTGGACATCCGCAAAATCAGCGACGTGGCCCACGAGTACGGCGCGCTGGTGGCGGTGGACAACACCTTCGCTTCGCCGGTGAACCAGAACCCGCTGGCGCTCGGAGCGGACTTCGTCGTTCACAGCGCCACCAAGTATCTCGGCGGCCATAGCGACATCACCGCCGGCGCTTTGATGGGATCAAAACACCTGTTGGCCTCGGTGTGGAGCTGGCGCAAGAACCTGGGCACCATGATCGCGCCGGATACGGCATCGCTGCTGGCGCGCAGCATCCGCACCCTGGTCGTGCGGGTAGAGCGGCAGAACGTCACGGCGCAAGTTGTGGCCGAAGCGATGGAACGGCACCCCAAGATAGCGCGGGTGCTTTACCCCGGCCTGCCCGATTTCCCCGGCCATGCCGTGGCCAGGTCCCAGATGCAGGGCTTCGGGGGCATGCTGACGATCGAAGTCAAGGGCGCTTATGAGGATGCGGTGCGGGCAGTGGACAAGCTCAAGCTGTTCGCCATCGCCCCCAGCCTGGGCGGTGTGGAAAGCCTTGTCACCATGCCGGTGACAACCACCCATCATGGTCTGGCGCCTGAAGAACGAGCGCGGCGCGGCATTTCCGATACCATGATCCGGCTCTCCATCGGTCTGGAAGATGCCGCCGACCTGATCGCCGACCTGGAACAGGCGCTCGGATGAGTGCCTGAGCAAACAACACTGCCTGCCGGAGCCCTGTGACAATGTGCGAGCTTTTGGGAATGTCGGCCAGCACACTTAAGGAGGTACTGCCATGAATCCTTCCAGAAACGTATCCATCATGTGTTTCCACGACGAGCTCTGCCAGGTCTTCAATGCCTTGATGACCGCGCTTTCGCTGTTGCGCAACGGCTCCAGGGTGACGATATTTTTCGGCTCACGCGGCGTTTTTGCTGTGCACAAGGAGCATGTGAATAGTCTTGTCTGTATGCCGGACATGCCCGAACTAGGGGCGGCGGTGATGAAACGCATGGACGAACTTGACTTGCCGCTGCCGGAGGACATGTTCGTCGCGCTCGTGGCAGAAGGGGCCACTCTGCTTGCCTGCCCCCTGAACGTCCCGCTCTTCGGCATGAGCCCCAACGACCTCGTGGACGGCGTCAAGCTTGCCGACCCGGCCACGTATTACAAGGACGTGGTCATCCAGGCGGACATGAACCTGACTTTCTGAACCCGGACGGGACAGGCATGATGGAAATTCGACCGGTTTACCTCGACTACAACGCCACCACCCCGGTGGCGCCGGAAGTGGCGGACACCATCGAGCCCTGGCTGCGCGAGCACTTCGGCAACCCCTCTTCGTCCCATATTTACGGGAAAAGGGCGAAAGAAGCGGTGGAGCAGGCAAGGGGAGAGGTGGCCGCGCTGATCGGCGCCAAGCCGGAGGAAATCGTCTTCACCGGTTGCGCCACCGAGGCCAATAACCTGGCTATCCAGGGCGTGGCACGGGCGCTCGCCGGAACGAAAAAACACCTCATTACCAGCGCCATCGAACACCCCTCAGTGATGCAGCCTTTTCTCAAGCTGCGCGAAGAAGGCTGGGAGGTGACGATCCTGCCGGTGGACAGAAGTGGCCGGGTCAACCCAATGGCGGTGGAACGGGCCATAAGGCCTGACACGGCCCTGGTTTCCATCATGCACGCCAACAACGAGGTGGGCACCATCCAGCCCATCGCCGAGATTGCGCAGATAACCAGGCAGAAGGGCATTCTGCTGCATACCGACGCGGCTCAATCCGCAGGGAAGATTCCGGTTCATGTGTACAAACTTGGTGCAGACCTGCTGACGCTGGCCGGGCACAAATTTTATGCCCCCAAAGGCGTGGGGGCGCTCTATGTCCGTACGGGCACGGCACTAAGCCCATTGCAGGTGGGGGCCAACCATGAGCATGGCCTGCGACCGGGAACCGAAAATGTGCCCTTCATCGTCGGACTGGGAGCGGCGGCAAAGCTCGCGCGCAAGCGGCTCCCCAAGGCGCAGATTTATTTAAGAACGCTGCGCGACCAACTGCATGCGCTACTGCAAGCGGAGATTCCGCGCCTTACCCTCAACGGTCATGCCGAGACACGTCTGCCCAACACCCTGAATGTTTCCTTTCCCGGCATGAGCGGTCACGAGCTTCTGGAAGCGGTTGCGCAGGACTTGGCTGCCTCCACCGGCTCTGCCTGCCATTCCGGCGACCATGCCGTGAGCGGCGTGCTGGGGGCGATGAAAGTGAATGCCGTGCGAGCTTCCGGCGCGGTGCGGCTGTCGGTTGGCATCTATGCCACAACCGCCGATATCGACCGGGCGGCACGGGCCTTGATTACCGCCTGGAAACAGCTGCACGAGTGATGGACGCAGCGGAGTACGACGCCTGGTATCAGACTCCGCGCGGGGGTTGGGTCGGGGATGTCGAGTTCCGCCTGCT
>JAUYEK010000185.1 GCA_030691435.1 Sulfuricella sp.
CAGGTCATTATCGCAAGCCACGCCGATGATTTTGTCGGGGCCGAGGATCAGGCGCGCCTGGCGGATATTGCTGTCTTCCCTGCCAAGGTGGACGCCATCCGCGCCGGTCAGGTCGGCGAGGCGCACATCGTCGTTGACGATCAGCGGCACGTGGAAGCGCCTGCATAATGCCAGCAGCTCGTTGGCCTGTTCATGGCGCAAAGCGACGTCGCCCCCCTTGTTGCGATATTGCACCTGGCGGGTGCCGCCCTCCAGCGCTTGCCTTACCCGCCGCAGCAGGCTCGCGGTGTCGGCGCACTCGGGCGTGATCGCATACAGGCCGCAGATCATAACAAGCGCCCTTCACGTTTGCCCCCTCTCCCCCGGCACCCGCAAGGAGTGTCCCCGCCGAGAGCGGCAGCAAAGCTGCTCGCACTGGCGAGACGGGAGAGGGTTGGGGAGAGGGGAGCGCTTTTTGGCAAAGGCGGAAGTCTCGTAATGTTCGTAGCCGGCCCCGGCCAGTTCCGCCTCGATGGCTTCCTGCATCGCAGCCGACATATCGTCATCCGGTAGCGACGGCGGCTGGTTGTAAAACACCGTATTGGGTTCCAGAGTGAGGTGGTAGGCTGAGATATGCTGCGGCCCGAAAGCCACCGCCTCGCGTATGTCGGCCAGCGCCCCCTCCATGGTCTGCTCCGGCAGGGCGTACATCAGGTCAAGATTGACGTTGTCGAAATTGCATAGCGCCAGCTCGACTGCGAACCGTGCCTCGCGGTCATCGTGGATGCGGCCTAGCGCCTGCAGATGGCGCGGATTGAAGCTCTGGATGCCGAGCGACAGACGATTCACCCCGGCGGCGCGGAAGTCGGCGAACTTCTGCGCCTCAGCCGTGCCGGGATTGGCTTCCAGGGTGATTTCGGCATGGGGTTCGACGGACAGCAGAGTGCGCACCTGGGTCAGCAGCGTATCGATAGCCCGCGCCGAAAACAGGCTGGGCGTGCCGCCTCCCATGAAGATGCTCACCACCTTGCGCCCCCATATCAGGGGCAGCGCGGCTTCCAGGTCCTTGATCAGCGCCGCGATGTATTCCTGTTCCGGTACGCCCTCGCGCGACTCGAAAGAGCTGAAGTCGCAGTAAGGGCATTTCCTGACGCACCAGGGCAGGTGGATGTATAAAGCGAGTCCTGAGTGCTGAGTGCCGAGTGCCGAGTAAGGTTGGGTCTGCTGCATTTCCTCAGGACTCAGCACTGTTTTTAAGCTTTTCAACCAATTCGGCCAGCGCCTTGCCGCGGTGGCTGATCTTGTTCTTCTGCTCCATTGGGATTTCCGCACCGGTCTGGCCCAGTTCGGGGATGAGGAAATAGGGGTCGTAACCGAAGCCTCCACTGCCGCGCGGCAAATCGATGATCTCGCCGTACATCGAGCCCTCGGCAATGATAGGCTGAGGATCTTCCGGCCAGCGCACCAGCACGATCACGCAGTAATAGTGAGCCTTGCGGTTGGCGTGCCCCTGCAGCGACTCGATCAGCTTCTGGTTGTTGCGTTCGTCCGCTTTCGGCTCGCCGGCGAATCGGGCGGAATACACGCCCGGCGCGCCATTTAGCGCATCGACGCAGATCCCCGAATCGTCCGCCAGAGCGGGCAGGCCGGAATGCGCCGAGGCGTGACGCGCCTTGGTCAGGCAGTTCTCGATGAAGGTGCAATAAGGCTCTTCCGCTTCGGGAATGTTGAAGGCGGATTGAGGAAAAACCTCGAAATCGAGCGGCGCGAGAATCGCGCCGATTTCGCGCAGTTTGCCGGCGTTGTTGGAGGCGATGACGAGTTTTTTCATAGATGGCCCCAGCGTATGCCCAACTTATTCATTAACGAGCCCTTAGTTCCAACCAGTAAATAACGAACACAAACAGGAAAACGACAAATTCCAGCGCCGTGGTCCAGATGATCAGGCGGGCGATGCGTCGCTGGCGAGGTGGCATTTTAAGCCAGAAACGATCCTGAAACCAGCCATATGTCGCGACATGACGCGGATGCACCGCCCAGCAGGTTGCCGTGCGAGCCGCTTGACGAACAGTGTTGGGCTGCTATGGTAAAGAACAACCAAAACAAAGGGCAGCCATCATGTCCACATACCGGCTGGGGTCGAACGGGGAGGAGGTCGAGCGCACCCAGACGCGCCTGAGCGAGCTCGGGCTTTACCGCGGCCCGCTCGACGGCGCATTCGGTGGCGCCACCGCAGCCGCGGCCAAGGCTTTCCAGCAAAGCGAAGGGCTTCAGGCTGACGGCGTCAACCCGCGATGGGCCGAGGACGTGCGGGCGCGCAAGCTGTGCGTCGCCAAGGGGCAGGGGATGGTGCGCGGGGTGCACTATAGTTTGGAAGAACAAGTTCGGCATTGGGCTTTAGTTAGGAGGGATCATGCTATTCATTACCAATCGTGCAATCAACGAAATTGAGCTGGCGCGCGTGGAGCAGGACAGGAAAATCACTTTCGACCTGAGCAATAACCTGGCACGGCAGTCGATCAATTTTTGCCGGCGCGCGGGGCCGGATGACTTCATCGAATTGGGCAGCCAGAAGTTCATGTCCGAACTGAAGCGTTCCGCCGCGGAGCAATTGCTGATCTTCATCCACGGCTATTCCAATTTGCCGGAACCGGACATTTTCCCGCGCGCCCAGGCCTTGCAGAAATTGTTCGACGATCAGCGCGCCAACTGGGTGCAGGTGGTACCCATTATCTGGCCCTGCGACAACGATCTGGGCATCATCAAGGATTATTGGGACGACCAGAAAGCCGCCGATGCCAGCGCCTTTGCTTTTGCCAGGATACTGGAGATGTTTCTGGCCTGGCGCAACAAGGTCGAAGGGGAGGACAACGAACCGCCATGCCTGAAGCGGATCAATGTGCTGGCCCATTCCATGGGCAACCGCGTATTCCGCCAGACCATGGAAACCTGGGCGTGCTACGATCGCGGCGGCGAGGTGCCGCTTTTGTTCAGGAACGTTTTCCTGGTGGCGGCAGACATTGTCAACGAATCGCTGGAACGCGGCCGGGAGGGAGAATACATTTGCCAGAGCGCGCGCAACGTCTCGGTCTATTTCGCCTCCGACGACCTGGCGCTGCGCGCCAGCAAGGCAGCCAACCTGAAAAACAAGATCGCTTCGCGGCGCCTCGGCCACACCGGGCCGGAGAACATGGAGCTGGTGCCGGGCAACGTCTACGCCATCGACTGCGACGACCTCAACACCCGGTACGACTCGCCCAAGGGCCACAGCTATTTCACCTTCGATGCCTCCGGCGAAAAACCGGGCAAGGTGTTCGAGCATATCGCCCAGTCCGTGTCGTCCGGGCGGGTTCATGTGGACGACCCGCAGCAACGCGTGCATGTGCTGAAGTAAGGACAGCCGCCCAAACCCGCCAGCCGCTGATCTTCCGCCCCAGGATCAGGCGAGGCCCAGCGCCGCTTTCTGCCTGGCCACCAGCTGGGCGATGCCGCTTTGCGCGAGATCGAGCATGGCCTCCATTTCGGCGCGCGTGAACGGCGCGCCTTCGGCCGTGCCCTGCACTTCGACGAAGCCGC
>JAUYEK010000187.1 GCA_030691435.1 Sulfuricella sp.
CTTGGGAGACTGGCCCTGCTTGGTGAGGCGGTCGAAGAGGGCGCGATTCTCTTCATAATTGTTGCTGCGGAACCGTTTGAAGCCGCCAACAAGTTTCTCGATGTGACTCATCATCAACCCTCCGTCAGGCGCTTTAACCTAATGTTACGATTTATTCGCGCACAAGCACTTGATTGTGCGAATAAATTCGCACCTACGACCACGTCAACTGCGGAATTTAAGTTCATGGGTATTTTCCTGGGGTTAAACTTCGGTTGAACAATACAGCGTGGCGGCGCGGCGCAGGCGGTCGTGCACCGCCTGCCAATCCGCTGTTTGCGGCGGAGCTTCGGCCAGGATGCGGTCGAAGCACGCGTCGTCGATCTTGCGCAGGGTGGAGTAGAGCACGCGGGCATACGCCGTCGCCCGCGCCGGCATGGGATGATGGAACAGGCGCGGGCTGTCCGGATAGGGCGAAGGCTCTTCGATCAGTTCCAGAAGCGCCACCCGCTGCCCCTGCGTCGCGAGTTCCCTGGCCCGCCTTTCCAGCGCCCCGGCGGGCCAGACTTCCAGCGGTGTGGCCGGGGCGTAGTGGGAAGGCAGGCTGCCCGGCGTGCGCGGGGATAGCTTCGCTGCATCCGGCAGCAAAATTTTTTGCCCGAGCGCCTCTTCCAGCGCCGGCACGGGAATCCCGCCGTGGCGCAGCAGTACCGGCAGCTTGCCGTTGAAGCCGACAATGGTGGATTCCACCCCCACCCGACAGGGGCCGCCATCCAGGATCATGTCCACTTGCTCGCCGAACTCCGCACGCACATGTTCCGCAGTAGTCGGGCTGACGCGCCCGAAACGGTTGGCGGAAGGCGCCGCCAACCCCTTGTCGGGACCCATGTTCCGCAACAGCGCAAGCGCCACCGGGTGGTCGGGCACTCGCAGCCCCACTGTGTCCTGACCGCCGGTGACGAGCCGCGACACATGGGTGCGGCGAGGCAGGATCAGGGTGAGCGGCCCCGGCCAGAAACGCGATGCCAGACGCCAGGCGCCGTCCGGTATCCCGCCGGCCCAGTAATCCAGCAGGGAAACATGGCCAAAATGGACGATCAGCGGGTGATCGGTCGGGCGCCCCTTGATCTCGAACACCCGGCACAGCGCTTGCGGGTTGGCGGCATCCGCGCCCAGCCCATACACCGTTTCGGTGGGAAAGGCGACCACGCCACCCTGCAGCAGGATGTCCGCCGCTGCCCGGATGTTTTTCTGGAACCTCTGTTTGAGCATGGGTTGCCTTTCCCTTCTTCATTTGGAACACGAACGAAGTATATTGACCCCCTGTGATTCTATAAATTCGAATATAATTGATATATCATTCGAAATTCACGAATTTGATGGCGCATGGGCACGCTGAATTACAAGCATCTTCACTATTTCTGGGCGGTGGCCAAGGCCGGCAGCGTGACCCGCGCCAGCGAGCGGCTGCACCTGACGCCGCAGACCATCAGCGGCCAGCTGAGCCTGTTCGAGGAAGTGCTGGGCGAAGCCCTGTTCAACCGCAGCGGGCGGCAATTCGAGCTGACCGAGGCGGGCCGGATGGTACTGAGTTACGCCGACGAAATCTTTTCGCTCGGCCAGGAGCTGGAAGAGGTGCTGCACCACCGCCCCACCGACCGGCCCCTGCAATTCAGGGTGGGCGTCACCGACGCGGTGCCCAAGGCCGTTGCCTATCAGCTGCTGGAGCCGGCGATGCAGGTTGCGCAACCGCCGCGCATCATTTGCCGCGAAGGGAAAGTTGCCGGCCTGCTGGCGGAACTGGCGGTGCACCGGCTCGACATCGTGATCGCCGACAGCCCCATGCCCCGCACAGTCGACGTGCGGGGCTTCAGCCACCTGCTCGGGGAATGCGGCCTCACCTTCTTCGCCACGGCGGAGCTGGCGCGGCAGCACCCGGGGCCGTTCCCTCAATGCCTGGATGGCGCGCCCATGCTCCTGCCGGGCGAAGATGTCGCGGTGCGGCCAAGACTGACGCGCTGGTTCAGCGACCACCGGATTCGCCCGCGCATCACCGGCGAATTCGATGATGGCGCGCTGATGAAGGCCTTCGGACGGGCGGGGGTAGGCATCTTCAGCGCCCCTACTGCGATTGCGGAACAGGTGATGCGGCAGCACGAAGTCGTCCGCATCGGCGCGACCGAAGAAGTGATCGAGCAG
>JAUYEK010000188.1 GCA_030691435.1 Sulfuricella sp.
GGCCGAGTTGCCTGGATTGCAGCAGCACTTTCTTGGCGGTGAGGAAGTTTTTTCTCAGCGCGGCATATTGGGAGGAGTTGCCCCAGTTTGGCCCAGACTTGATGGAAACCAGATAACGGATGCCGTCCCGGTCGAATTCCAAATCCATGCCGGTGGCCGAAGATTTCTTTCCATCGACGGTTTGCCGGGAAACGAATACGGCCAAATCCTCCAGAAAATCGCCGAACAGCTTTTCCTCGGACGAGGACAGGTAGGCGTCAAGCAAGCCTGAAACCAGATCGGCGGCGGTGAGGATGTTTTTCGCCTTGAACAGGTAGGGATTCTTGCGCTTGAGCAAATTGTCGAGTTTGAGCTTGCTCAAACTGCCGACCCGCGCCGCATGAAAATTCCCGATGTTCTCGTTGACGAAGCTGTTTACCAGACCGAGATCAAGCGTTTTCATATTTCTTGGTTTCCTGCAACAGGCGGAGTTGTTTCCCGGCGATGCCCAGCCGTTCCTCGGCCAGGCGGCAATATTCTTCGAGGACTTCGCTGCCGATATATTTGCGCCCGAGATGCTGCGCTGCGACTGCGGTGGTTCCCGAACCCATGAAAGGATCGAGCACCACGTCCCCATGTTCGGTGAACAGTTTGATGAACCATTCCGGCAAGGCCACTGGGAAGGTCGCGCTGTGGCCGCGATTGCTGCATTCGGTGGCCATGTTCAGGACATTGGTCGGATAGGCCATGTCGCGTCCGACCCAATTTGAAATATTCTTGCCGAAACCGCTCTCCACCTTGGATTCGTCGCGCTGCAAATCGGTCTTGCTGAGGCGCTTGAGACGCGACTGCGCCCAATCGCCGGTCGGCACCATGACAGTATCCTGGAACATCTTGAAGTGTTTCTGTCGGGTGAAATGGATGCAGCGTTCCCAGGAATCGCGGAAACGGTTCGGCCATTTGCCGGGGTAGCAGTTTTTCTTGTGCCAGCAATATTCCTCGGTCCACAGCCAGCCCTGCTTGCGCAACGCGATAATCAGCTCCAGCACATAAGTATGGCGCTCGCCGTTCACCACCCGTTCCTTGATGTTGAGCACGAACGATCCGGTCGGTTTCAACACCCGTTTAAGTTCGGCACCGATGGGCAGGAACCACTCCACATATTGGTCGGGATGGATGCCACCGTAAGTATGCTTGCGGCTGTCCGCGTAGGGTGGCGAAGTTACGATCAAATCGACGCACTCGTCGGGCAGGGTACGCAATATCCGTGCTGCATCGCCGCAATGAATCACGTCGGTCTGCAAGCGCAGGTTATTCAAATAGGAAATGTCCGCGTTCATCATTGTTCCCGGTTAGGCGCCAGCACTTCGCGGTTGCCATTGCTTTGCATGGTGGATACCAGCCCGGCCTGTTCCATTTCCTCGATCAGGCGGGCGGCGCGGTTGTAGCCGATGCGCAGGTGGCGCTGCACCTGGGAGATCGAGGCGCGGCGGGTTTTCAGCACCAGCGCGACGGCTTCGTCGTAGAGCGGGTCGGATTCCGCGCCGCCGCTGGTGCCGCTTTCCGCATCGCCTTCCGCGACGGTTTCGCCGGCTTCCAGCACGCCATTGATGTATTGCGGCGCGCCCAGCGCTTTGAGGTATTCGGCGACGCGGTGGACTTCCTGGTCGGAGACGAAGGCGCCATGCACGCGCTGCGGGTAGCCGGTGCCGGGCGGCATGTAGAGCATGTCGCCCTGGCCCAGCAGCGCTTCCGCGCCCATTTGATCGAGGATGGTGCGCGAGTCGATCTTGCTGGAAACCTGGAAAGCGACGCGGGTGGGGATGTTGGCCTTGATCAGGCCGGTGATCACGTCCACCGACGGGCGCTGCGTCGCCAGCACGAGGTGGATGCCGGAGGCACGCGCCTTCTGCGCCAGGCGGGCGATCAGCTCCTCGACCTTTTTGCCCACCACCATCATCATATCGGCCAGTTCGTCGATCAGCACCACGATGAAGGGCATTTCCTCCAAGGGTTCGGGGGCGTCCGGCGTAAGGCTGAAGGGGTTGGGCAACTTCGCGCCGGATTTCTCCGCCTCGCGCACCTTCTGGTTGTAACCGGCCAGGTTGCGCACGCCCAGGGCCGACATCAGGCGATAGCGCCGCTCCATCTCGGCGACGCACCAGTTGAGCGCGTTGGCGGCATGTTTCATATCCGTCACCACCGGCGCGAGCAGGTGGGGGATGCCTTCATAGACAGAGAGTTCGAGCATTTTCGGATCGACCAGGATCAGCCGCACCTTGGCGGGATCGGCCTTGTAGACCAGGCTCAGGATCATGGCGTTGATCGCCACCGATTTGCCCGAGCCGGTGGTGCCCGCCACCAGCACGTGGGGCATTTTCGCCAGGTCGGCCACCACCGCCTTGCCGGC
>JAUYEK010000190.1 GCA_030691435.1 Sulfuricella sp.
TTTGGCTCTATATGGATAATCTGGGTTCAAGCAAATTATCCGGGAACTTCCCCATGATGGAATACATCTTCTTCAACGACAGCATCTCCCGGCGCTTCGCCGAATTCGTCCAGGTGCTGGGCATCCCCTGTCAGGAAAGACCTGACAAGATGGGCCTGATCGTAGCCGTGCCGGATGATCTGGACGACCTCATCGCCAACCGGCTGGAAACCTATTATGCGATGCTGCTGGATGATCAGGCCGATCTGGTGGAAGCGACCGAACCAGACCTGAAGCATGTGGCCGCCATCAGCATTGCCCTTGCCGATGGCCGACCCTGCACGATCCGCATCGAACCGGCAATGATGGGCCGGCTGATGGGCTGCCTCAGCATAGCCGAAATCCACCAGCTCGCCACCACCATCGCCCGCAGCGTGGAGAATCCGGACGACAAGCCGTTGTGCCATACCTGAATGGGTAGCTTGAAGCTTGAGACACGACATGCTAGCCTGATCGGTCTTGACGATCCCGCATTCCGTTTTCTTACCCGACAACAGCATTAACGCCAGATGGTTCTTTCCGACCGCATCCATACCTACGGGCAGCTCCTGCTGCGACGCCACGGCGAGCGCGTACACAAGATCGCGCTCGACGCCGGCCTGACCTGCCCCAACCGTGACGGCAGCAAGGGCATCGGCGGCTGCACCTTCTGCAACAACGAGTCGTTCAGCCCCAACGGGCGCAAGCCGCCCACCCTGCAAGAGCAGCTGAGTTCGGGAAGGGAAGCCATCACTCGCTGCACCCGCGCCAAAAAGTTCATCGCCTACTTCCAGGCCTATACCAACACCTACGCCAAGATCGAACAATTGCGTGCGATGTACGAGGAAGCCCTGGCGGAGCCTGACGTGATCGGGCTTTCCATCGGCACCCGCCCCGACTGCGTGCCGCCGGAGGTGCTCGACCTGCTCGCCGGATACTGCGAGCGCGGTGTCGAAGTCGTGCTCGAGCTCGGCCTGCAATCCGCCTTCGATGAAACCCTGAAGCGGGTAAACCGCGGCCACGGCCTGGCCGAATACCTCGCCACCACGACCGCCGCACGGCAGCGCGGGATTCCCGTCTGCGCCCACCTGATCGTCGGCCTGCCTGGAGAAACCGAGGAACACTACCGCGCCAGCCTGGATACCGTAATCGAGCATGGCGTAGACGGACTCAAGCTGCACCCGCTGCATGTCGTCAAGCACACCGTGCTGGCCCAGGAATGGCGGCGCGGCGAATACCAGCCGCTTAGCCAGGAAGACTACACTCGCATCGTCGCCGACCTGATCGAACGCACTCCGGAAGATATTGTCTAT
>JAUYEK010000193.1 GCA_030691435.1 Sulfuricella sp.
CGCCGCTCCACGCTCATGTGCTCCGGCATCACCAGCACCATTTTGTAGCCGCGCATCGCCGCCGCCATCGCCAGGGCGATGCCGGTATTGCCGCTGGTGGCCTCGATCAGGGTATCGCCCGGCTTGATCTCGCCGCGCGCCTCCGCCCGCTGGATCATGAACAAAGCCGGGCGATCCTTGACCGAACCGGCGGGGTTGTTGCCTTCCAGCTTGGCCAGCACGACGTTGCCGGTATTGCCCGGCAATCGCTTCAGCTTCACCAGGGGTGTATTGCCGACGAATTCCTCTATGCTTTTAAACATTCTTGCCCGTTCCTTGCGTACTTTGTGGAGCAACCCTGTATAGCTGGTCGCATTCGCTGATCACACCCGCCATGGTCACGCAATTCCTGCCGTTTTTCTTGGAATGCCCGACCGCCCGCCCAGCCCTGGCATACAATTCCTGGCGGCTCTCCCCCGGCAACAGCATGGCCACGCCGAAGCTGGCGGTCAGCGGTCGTGTCATGGGCAGGATAAACTGCCCTTCCAGCTCCATGCGCAGCCGTTCGGCCACGATCAGCGCGCCCATTTCGTTGGTTTCCGGCAGCAGCATGGCAAACTCCAATCCGCCGTAGCGTGCCGCCAGGTCGGTGGTGCGCACCGAGTGGGTGATAACCGTCGCCACATGGTGCAGCAGCTCATCCCCCACTTCGCGGCCATAGTTTTCATTGACCCCGCCGAAGTCATCCATCTCCATCAATATCAGCCCCAGCGGGCGGCGATATCGTTCCCAGCGGCCGATTTCTTCGGTGATACGGTCATCCAGGCTTCTGCGGTTAGCCAAACCGGTCAGAGTGTCCTGGCGCTTGAGCGCCTCGACCTCCTCCAGTGCTTTTTGCAGCGCCTGATTGCGTCGCGCCAGAGTGCGTTCCGTATCCTCCAGCTCCCTGCCCAGCCGCTCGATCACGCCATTCAGTTGCGGGTATGCCGAAACGCCCACCTCGGCTGCGAGCAGCCATCCTGATCCGGCACGGTAAATGCTGCCGGACAGAGCGCCCCAGCCTTCCGACGAACCCGCAAAGACAATTGCCCCAGTGTATACCTTGCCGTCCAGCCCGACTTCTGCCCGGCTGAGCGCTGCCCTATCCGGTTTGGTCAGGCGCACGCCGGCCCCCTCCGCCTTCGTTTCCGCTGTTACGGAAAGAAAACCCTGATTGGACTCGACAACCCGGCCCTCCTCATCCAGCGCCGCTATGGCTATGGCATGAAGCTCCATCGCCCAGGAAGGAATAAGCATTAACCCTGCATCAGACAAATGCGGCTCACTTTCTATTTAACCCGGATTATCCATTAGAGCCAAAACACCGCCGTGGGAGCGGCGCCCTCGCCGCGATTTGCGTCCGCATTCGCGCCGGGGGCGGCGCTCCTACATGCACGAGCATTCCAATGGACAATCCGGGTTTATTTCTTGAGCCACGCGGAAAGCCCGGCAAAAATGCCGCGCCTGGCTGAAAAATTACGCAATATCCGTACCAGAATAACCGAAACATTGTCCCGTCCGCCATTGTCGTTGGCCATTTGCACCAGTTGTTGCGCCGCCAGTTCGAGGTTGGCGCCGAGCACGCTCAGGGTCAGCTGGATTTCCTCGTCGCCGACCATGTCGTTGAGCCCGTCAGAGCACAGCAGATAGACGTCGCCGGGCAGGGCTTCGTGCTCCTGGACTTCCACATCCACCGTGGGGTCGACGCCGAGTGCGCGCGTCACCAGATTTTTGTTGCTGGACAGCCGCGCATCTTCCCGGCTGATCATGCCGCTGTCGATCTGCTCCTGCAGCAGGGAATGGTCGCGCGTGATCTGCTCGAACTGTGCTTGCCCGGTTCCCTGTTGCCGGTAGCGGTACAGTCGCGAATCGCCGACATGGGCCACTGTGATGCGGTTGTCGTGGAACAGCGCGCATACCAGCGTGGTACCCATTCCCGAGAACTGCGGCTGGCTTTGCGCCGTCTGGTAGATCGCGCCGTTGGTTTTCTCGATTTCGCTTTTAACCAGCAGACCCGAACCTTGTTCCGGCAGCCCGGCGCCTAGCGCTGTTTTCAGGCCGTCCGCCAGCATCGTCACGGCAATGCCGCTGGCTACCTCACCGGCATTGTAGCCGCCCATGCCATCGGCCAGGATAACGAAGCCGGCTTGATTATCCGTGGCGATGTTGTCCTCGTTATGCGAGCGGACCTTGCCGGGGTCGGTCAGGCTGACGATTTCGAGAGCTAGGCGCAGATCCATTATTTCTCCTTGGCCGCGTAGGCGGCGCATGCCCGGATGGCGCGTGCCAATTCAGCCCCGGTTTTGAAGCGTTGTTCCGGCTGTTTCTGCAAAATTTTGTCGATGATCGCACTGGAGCACGGCGGCAGGCTGGGGTCGATGGACAGGAGTTTCGGGTGGGGCTCATTGGCGATCTTGTACATGAGCTGCGCCATCGAGTCGCCCTGGAACGGCAACTGTCCTGTCAACATCTGGTACAGCGTCACGCCCAGCGAGAACAGGTCGGAGCACCCCTCGATTTTCCTGCCCGCCAGTTGTTCCGGGGACATGTAGGATGGCGTGCCCAGCACCATGCCGGTCTTGGTTTTGCTGGAGTCGGTGATGCGCGCGATGCCGAAGTCGGTCACCTTGACGCTGTCGCTTTCCGGTTCGTACATGATGTTCGCCGGTTTGATGTCGCGGTGCACGACATGCTGGGAGTGGGCGTAATCGAGCGCGTCCGCCACCCGGCTGATAATCGAGAACACGGTCTGGGGCGGCAGCAGGTTGCCGGGTTTGGTGTAGGGCAGGAGATCCTTGCCTTTCAGGAACTCCATCGAAATGTAGGCGAGATCGTGTTCCTCGCCGGCATCGTAGATGGTGACGATATTGGGGTGGTTGAGCCGGCCGGCGGTTTCCGCTTCGCGGAAAAAGCGCTCCTTGACCTCTGTCAGCTCGTCTTCGTCGAACTCCTGCGCCAGCGCCATGGTCTTGATCGCCACTATTCGTCCGATCTTGGGGTCCTTGCCGAGATAGACCACGCCCATGGCACCCTTGCCCAGTTCCTTCTCGACCTGGTAGCGCCCGAGCATGGGTTTTTCCATGGCGCCGTCTTCGAGGATCATGCTGGCATTGGTGTTTCCTCCGCCCGATCCCAGGATGACGGCATTCTGCATCGCCTTGGAACGCTCGGTGCGCTGCTTGAGGTCGCGGAAGTCGGGGTTGAAATCGGCCATGTAGCGGAACACGGATTCGGCCTTGTTGAACTGGCGTTTGCGCTCGAAATCCAGCCCCAGGTTGTAGAGCACATCCATCAGGGACTCATCGAGCGGGCATTTGCGGAATTTCTCGAACGCGATGTCGAGCTGGCCCTGCCCCTGAAAGGCCAGCCCCAGCATGCGGTTTGATTCCGCCGATTCCGCATCCGATTTGGTCTTTCCCTCCTCGGCCAGCAAGTGGCGCTTGGTGGTCAGCAGCAGGTGGCCGGTCAGCAGCAGCGCGGCGGGCGCCATCAGCTGCAGCCACATTGCCTGGGAGACCATCAGCAGGAAATGGGTCGCCAGTAGCGCGATCAAAAGAAAGGCCGTGAGGAACGCGCCCATGCCGGCCTTGAGGCGGGGCAGCAACAGGATCAGATACAGGGCGATGAAGAGGAATCCGCCCATTTCCGCCCAGAATGACCAGCTCGGGCTGACGTAAAAATCTTCCTTGAGGATGCTCGACACCGAGTGCGCCAAGGTCAGCACCGGCGCCATCGACGGCGAGATCGGGGTGACCTGGGAAGCGCCGATGCCGGCTGCGGTGGCGCCGATCAGGACGATTTTGCCGCGGTACTTGTCGGCGGGAATTTTGCCGCTGTAGACATCGTAGAACGAATCCACCTGGAATGCCGGTTTGCCCCCGGTGTCCTGGTAGAAGAAGGTGTGCATCCGCAATGCCGGGTCGGTGGCGATGTTCAGATTGCCCAGGCTGACGCCCTGTCCCAGGCTGACTTTAATGTCCTTCGGCTCCAGGTTCAGGCTTTTCGCCGCCAGCATCACCGACAGGGACGGCAGGTACTGGTCGTAGTAACGCAGCACCAGCGGCTCGGTGCGGATGCCGCCGTCGATGTCGGCATGGGTGTTCAGGTGGCCGATGGCGGCGGCATGTCTGCCGACGGCCGCGATCGGCGAAACTGCCGCCAGTGCCGGCAGAGGCAGGTAACCGGCGGCCTCGGCGCCGATGTGGTCCTTGACGTTGGTCAGGGCGTTTTTCTGGATGTAGTCCGGCAGGGGTTTGTCCGGCTTGCCGCGCGGCTCGCCCAGCTGGAACAGCATCGCCAGCAGCACGTTTTTCGATTTTCCCAGGCTTTCCGCCAGGGTGCGGTCGGTGTTCAGCTTCCGTTCCGCTTCGCGCAGCAGCGCTTCAAGGCTGGCAGCTTCGGCTTGCAGGGCAGGGTCGGCGGCGGTCTTGAAGGTGGAGGAGCCGTAGAGCTGGAGCAGCCGGTCGATATAGGCCAGCCCCGGATCCTTCTGCGGTTCGAGAAACAACACGGTATTGCCGACCACCCTGGCTTGCGCGGCGGACAGGATGTCGATCATTCCGGCGTGGATATCTCGCGGCCAGGGCCACCGTCCGAGGTTGGCGATGCTCTGCTCGTCGATGGCGATGACCGCGATCTGGTCGCTGGGGGTGCGGTTGGATGCCTGCACTCCCAGGTCGTAGGCTTTGCGTTCCAGGCTTTGCAGCAGATCGGAGCGGGCGGCGAAAAGAAATGCGAGGGCAATCAGAAGACCCAGAAACCAGTCTGTTTTCCAGAATGATTGTTTCATCTAACTGCCCCGTTATTATCGATTGTTATTGTATGCGATCAATGGATTATTCCATGATTCTAACAAGAATGTGCATACTGTTTTTTGAATTTGTTGTTTTTTACATGACTGACAAAGCAATTCCCGCTCCCAGTGCGGTTGCCGACATACCCCATAAACAGCGCCGCGCCAGGGTAGCGCCACCGATGAAGGCCACCAGGCCGAATTTGAAGAACAGGTTCGCGATCAGGGCCAGGGTAATGGCGGTGACCGTCTGATCCGCCTGCAGCCGGCCGAGGGAGAACAGCCGCAGGCTGGAAAGGGTGATGGCGTCCACGTCGGTCAGCCCGGAAGCCACTGCGACGGCATAAAGCCCCTTGCTGCCGGCATAATCGGAGAGCCAGGCGGAGAAAAACAGCACGACCGCGTAGAGCAGTCCGAAGGTCAGGGAAGTGCGGATTTCGGCGGGGTTTTTCATCTCCGGCATGGGGAGATCTTTTCCTGTGCTTAGCTGGCGCCAACCGTGCGCGGTGGCGAGCAGACCCAGGGCCAGTCCGCCGCCCAGGACCGGCAGCAAGGTGGGCAGGATCGCCGGCGCCACCACCGCGCTCACCACGCCGAGGCGGACGATCACCACCAGGTTGGCGAGCAGGATCACCAGCACCGCCAGCCTGGACAGGTCTTCACTGATTTTGCCGTGGCGCGCGTAAATTAGGGTGGTGGCGGTGCTGGACACCAGGCCGCCCATGAGGCCGAGCAAGGGGGCGCCGTAGCGCGGCCCAATCAGGCGCAGCGCGATGTAGCCGGAAAGGCTGATGCCGGATATCAGCACCACCATCAGCCAGATGTTGTAGGGGTTGAGCGCCTGGTAAGGGCCGTAGCTCTGGTCCGGCAGGATCGGCAGAATGACGAAGGACAGCACGGCGAACTGCAAAATGGAGAGCAGGTCGCGCCGCTCCAGGCGCTGAGTGATGCCGTGCAGCTCCGGCTTGAAATAAAGCAGCACGGTGGTGGCAATGGCGAGCATGATCGCCAGCATGGAGAAGCCGAACCAAATCAGCGCACCCAGTCCGTAACACACCAGCAGGGCGATTTCGGTCGTGGTGCCGGGGTCGCCTTCAGCGGAGGGCGCGCCGAAATAGGCGGACACGATCAGGATTGCCACCGCAGCGAGACCGGCCGCCAGCAGCCACATGAAACCGGTGGTGGCGGCGAGCATGGCGCACAGGGTGCCGAACAGCGCCACCAGGGCAAAGGTGCGCAGGCCGGCCTTGGCTGCCGGGCTGCGCTCCCGTTCCAGGCCGATCAGCAAGCCGATGGCCAGGCTGGTGATGAAAACCTGCAAAGATTCGAGGCCGCCTTGCGGCAAGGGGGTCATCGGTTTGCCCTTTCCGGTGCAAAAAATTCCGGCAGTGTGATAGCCCGGTTTCGCCCAGTATCTTATACTTGGAGTCAATTGGCTATAAATGGGATGTTAGTATGGATCTGATTCTGTGGCGTCATGCCGAGGCCGAGGATGGATTTCCCGACCAGGGGCGCAAGCTGACCGGCAAGGGCGAGAGGCAGGCGGCGAAGATGGCGGCGTGGCTGAAAGCGCACCTGCCGGAGGAGGCGCGCATTATCGTCAGCCCGACCACGCGCACGCAGCAGACCGCCGCGGCGCTGACGCGGGATGGGATCGTGGTCAAGGAGGTTGGGCCGGGCGCATCCGTGGCCACCCTGTTGGGTGCCGCCGGCTGGCCGGATGTCAGGGGGGCGGTGGTCGTGGTGGGCCATCAGCCGACGCTGGGGCAGGTGGCCGCCTATTTGCTCGGCAACACGCAAGAAAGCTGGAGCGTGAAAAAGGGCGGGGTATGGTGGTTCAGCAATCGCGCCCGCCTGGACGAGGCCCAAACCACCCTGAAGGCGGTGATGTCGCCGGAGTTTTTATGAACCACAAAAAAACAATTCAGCCACGGATTAACACGGATGCACACGGATTATCAATGAATTGCGTTGGACAAAACGCTCACCCTTCGGAAAGTCGGAAGCGATTTGAAACCGTCTGCTTTATCTGTGTAAATCCGTGTAAATCCGTGGTTAGCCTTTTTTAAGATGAAAACCATCCTGATCGCCAACCCCAAGGGCGGCAGCGGTAAAACCACGCTGGCGACCAATCTCGCCGGCTATTTGGCCAGCCGGGGCGGTCGCGTGCTCCTGGTCGATCTCGACCGCCAGCGTTCCGCCACCGGCTGGCTGGATCGCCGTCCGAATGAGCTGCCCGCCATTCGCGGCTGGAACAGTCAGCTCGACAAGAAAGCCATGGGCGAAACCAAGCCGGACTGGCTGGTGGTGGATTCCCCCGCAGGCATGCACGGCGACAAGCTGACCAATGCGCTCAGGCGCGCCGAGCGCGTGATCGTGCCGGTGCAGCCGTCCGCATTCGACATGGAAGCCACGCGGAACTTTCTCGAAGAACTGCGCGCACAGAAATCGGTGCGCAAGGAGAAAATCGAAGTGGCGATGATCGGTATGCGCGTGGATGCGCGCACCCGCGCAGCGGCCGATCTCTCCTCGTTCCTCGATGAAGTGGGCTTCCCGGTACTCACCCTGCTGCGCGATGCGCAAATCTACGTCCAGGCCGCCGGCGAGGGTTTGAGCCTGTTCGATATGGCGCCGTCGCGGACCGTCAGGGAGATGGAGCAATGGCAGCCGCTGCTGGACTGGCTGTGAACCCATATTGTCCATTGGAATGCTCGTGCATGTAGGAGCGCCGCCCCCGGCGCGAATGCGGGCGCAAATCGCGGCGAGGGCGCCGCTCCTACATCGGTGTTTTGGCTCTAATGGATAATCCAGGTTGAAATGTTTATGTCATGAACAACACCGAAGTCGAACTCAAGCTCCTGATCGATCCCGCCGACATCCCCGCGTTGCGGCGCCACCCTCTGCTCAAGGCGCTATGCCCGTCCGGGCCAAAGACGCGCAAGCTCACCAGCATCTACTTCGATACCGATGATTTTGTCCTGAAGAACCAGGCCATCGCGCTACGCGTGCGCCGTAGCGGTCGGCAGTGGATCCAGACCGTCAAGGGCGGCGGCAGCGTGCAGGCCGGACTGCACCGGCGCGATGAATGGGAGGCGCCGGTGGCTCACAGTACACCGGACTTTACCAAGGTCACCGATCCCGGCCTGATCCGGCTATTCGCCAGGGAAGATCTGCGCCAGCGCCTGCATCCCGTATTCGTGACCGAGTTCAACCGCACCGTCTGGCTGCTGGAAACACAAGCTGGCGATCAGGTCGAGATGGCGCTGGACCGGGGTGAAATCCGTGCCGACCAGAAAAGCGCGCCGATCTGTGAAGTGGAACTGGAGCTCAAGGCCGGCAACCCGGCGGCGCTCTACGAGCTGGCGCTGGCGCTGCAGGAAGCCGTGCCGCTGCGTCCCGAGAACGCCAGCAAGGCCGAGCGCGGCTACGCCCTGTGCGCCGCGCCGTCCCCCCAGCTCGCGGTCAAGGCCACGCTTCCCGAACTGGCGCGGGAAATGACGGTGGACGCGGCGTTCCGCGCGATCGCCTGGAATTGCATCGGCCAGTTGCAGGACAACCAGGGCCGGCTATTGCAAGGCTACGATCCCGAGCTTATCCACCAGATGCGGGTGGCGGTCAGGCGTCTGCGCTCCGCGCTCAACCTGTTCGGCGCCGCCGCGCCCGGCATCAAGGACGCCGCGTTGACCGCGGAGCTGCGCTGGCTCGTCGGCGAGTTCGGCCCGGCGCGGGATTGGGACGTGTTTCTCGGCGAAACGCTGCCGCCGGTTGTCGAGGCGCTGCCCCAGGACGCCGGGCTGGGGCGGCTGCAACAGGCGGTCGAACGGCTCTGCCAGGAGGCGCGCGAACGGGCGTGCATGGCGGCAGCTTCGCCGCGCTACCATAGGCTGCTGCTGACACTGGGCAGCTGGCTTTGGCGGGAGCCCTGGCGCACAACGGCGGTCGCCGCGAACCTGGATATGCCGGTGCCGGTTTTTGCTTCTCAAATGCTGGCCCGGCGTTACCGCCAAGTGTGCCGGCGCGGTTGCCAACTCAAGGCGCTGACGGTGGAACAGCGCCATGCGCTGAGGATCGCCGCGAAGAAGTTGCGCTACGCCGCCGAGTTCTTTTCCGGCCTTTATCCGGGCAAGGCGACAAGGCGTTATATACAGGCGCTGTCGCATCTGCAAGACGAGTTCGGGGCGCTCAACGACCAGGCGGTGGCTGGGCGGCTGCTGGCGCAGATCGGTGGGAGCAGCCGGTTGCGCGATCGCGCCAGCGGCGTGATAATCGGCTGGTACGCTTGCAAAACCGGCCTCCAGCTTGCCGGTATGGCACAGGCGTGGAAGCGCTTCAGAGGTTGCAGAATTTTCTGGGAAAAGGGGTGAAGGGCGCCTCTAAAAATTCAGAGTTCGCCCAAATGCAAGGCGCGGAAAAAATTTCGCCGCGCAGCATATGATTGATATGTCAGCCAGAAATTTTTTCCGCAACGCAGCAGTTGGGATG
>JAUYEK010000197.1 GCA_030691435.1 Sulfuricella sp.
CAGTCCGCGTCATGGAATCAACCGGCAGAAGGCAACCTCTGTTCGCATCGGCAAAAGAGCCTTATTTATCGGTCAAAGCCTTCAACACCCTATCGGTGATATCGATCCGCGGACTGAAATAAACTGCTTCTTCCAATACCAGATCGAACTTCTCTTTCTCGGCGATCTCCATGATGGTTTTTCTGGCACGATCATGCACCGCGCCCAGTTCCTCGTTCCGCCTCAGGTTGAGGTCTTCCCGGAACTCCCGTTGAGCGCGCTGGAAATCGCGATTCAGATTGGCGAGGTCGCGCTCCTTGTTGCGTCGATCCGATTCACTGATCGTCACGCCTTCGCGCTCCAGATGAGCCTGCAATTCCTTGGCCTGTTTCGCCATTTTTTGCAGTTCCAGCTCGCGTGCGGCGAATTCCTTCTCGAGTTTTTTCTGTGCCTTCATGGCCGGGGCCGCTTCCCGAAAAACCCGCTCGGTATTGACGAAACCGATCTTCGTTTCGGCGGCGGATGCTCCTGCCGCAATCGGCAACAGGGTGGCAGCAAATACGGCAGCAATAATCTTGTTCAACTTGATCTCCTGAAATCGCGATTAGAACGAGGAACCCAAAATAAACTGGAACCGCTCCACCTTGTCGGTTGCCTTGGAATTGAGCGGCGCGGCAATACTGAATTTCATCGGCCCCATCGGGGACTGCCAGCTAACGGCAAGACCGGTGGAATAACGCATGTCGCCAAAGCTTATCTTGGAATATTTCCCCTCGACATCGCCATCGCCAAAAGCCGATCCGGCATCGAAAAATAGGCTCATGCGCAGGGATTTGTCCTTTTTCATGCCTGGGAACGGGAACAGCACCTCTGCATTGCCCACCAGACGACGATTGCCGCCCAGCGCATTGCCATCGATGTCTTTAGGCCCGAGCGAAGAGGACTTGAAACCGCGCACCGAAGTGTTGCCGCCGGCGAAGAAGCTCTTGAAGAAGGGCAAGGGTTTGCCGCCGTAACCGTTGGCATATCCGGCTTCGCCGTTTAGCATCAGGGTGAAATCCTGCATCAAAGGCCTGAGCCATTGATGCTGATAGGAAAGCTTGTAATACTTGACGTTCCCGCCGGGTAGCCCCATCTCGGCAAATGCCCTTTGCATGCCGCCTTTTGTCGCGTAGATAATGCTGTCGCGAGTATCCCTCGCCCAGCCGACATCCCCACGCAACGTAGTGTTGCTGGAACCGAAATCCCTGACATAGTCGAGATACCGTGTCGGGGTAGTATCGTACGTAGTCAGCTTGGTTCTCTCGGCTGACAAACCGAAATTGACCGTGTCCATTTCGTTCAGCGGCACGCCGAAGCGCACCCCGCCACCGATGGAATCGGAATCGTATCTGGAAACCGACAAGGAGGAGGAGTTTACTTTGCGCTGATAGATGTCGAAGCCGCGACTGATGCCGTCGTCGGTGTAGTAAGGGTTGGTGTAGGACAGCGAATACACCGTATTGATCTTGCCGCTGTTGAACTGCGTGGAAAGATGGTTGCCGCTGCCGAACACGTTGGCCTGTGAAATGGAGCCGCTCAGAATGAAGCCTTCCGAACTGGAAAAACCCGCGCCCGCCATGATGCTGCCGGTGGGTTTTTCCGTCACGCTGACGTTCATATCCACCTGGTCGGTCGTGCCGGCAACAGCCGGTGTTTCGACGTTGACATCTGAAAAATACCCCAGGCGGTCAATCCGTTCGCGTGACCGGGTGACTTTATCGGCTGCGTACCAGGCGCCTTCCATCTGGCGCATCTCGCGGCGGACGACTTCGTCCCGCGTTTTGGTGTTGCCGGTTACGTTGATGCGCCGCACATAAACCCGCCGACCCGGATCGATGAAGAAGGTGAATTTCGCTTCCTGCTTTTCCTTGATGAGTTCTGGAACCGCGTTGACGTTGGCAAATGCATAGCCGTCCTTGCCCAGGCGATCGCCGATCAACCTGGTGGTTTCGGTCAGCTTTTCCCGCGAGAAGACATCGCCCGGCCGAATCTTGATCAGCTTGCGCAGTTCCTCTTCAGGCACCAGCATTTCCCCCGCCAGCTTGATGTCGGAAACGGTATATTTCTGGCCTTCGGTGATGTTGATGGTGATATAGATGGATTGCTTGTCGGGGGAAATGGATACCTGAGTGGAATCCAGATTGAATTCGAGATAGCCGCGGTTCAGGTAATGGGAGCGCATCGTTTCGATGTCTGCAGCCAGTTTCTGCTTGGAATACTGATCGTTCTTGCTCCACCAGGTCATCCATCCGGGCGTGGAAAGCGCGAACAGATCGAGGAGATCCTTCTCCGGAAAGGCCTGGTTGCCGACTATGTTGACCTGCTGGATCTTCGCCACTTCGCCTTCACTGATGCTGAAGCTGATGGCGGTGCGGTTGCGCTCCAGCGGCGTTACGGTAGTGGTAATCGCAACAGCATATTTGCCGCGGCTGAGATATTGCCGTTTGAGCTCCTGTTCAGCCTTGTCCAGCAGGGATTTGTCGAAAATTCGCCCCTCGGCCAGCCCGACTTGTTTCAACCCATCCACCAGCTGCTTTTTGTCGAATTCCTTGAGTCCAATAAAATCGATCTGCGAAATCGCAGGCCGTTCCTGCACCATGACGATCAACACATCGCTTTCAACCTCCAGCCGCACATCCTTGAAAAAACCGGTTCCGTACAATGCCTTGATGGCCGCAGCGGCTTTCTCGTCGTCCAGTTTCTCGCCCACCTTGACCGGCAGGTAGCTGAATACCGTCCCGGCCTCTGTACGCTGAATTCCCTCTACCCGGATATCCTTGATAACAAACGGTTGAATCGCCCAGGCAGAAGCGCCATACAAGCTCATCAACAACATCGGCAGGAGTTTTAATTTCATTATTATTCAGCCAACAACCAGACGGTTAATATCGTTATAGAAAGCGAAAAGCATCAATGTCAGCTGGATCGCAATGCCGATCTGCTGCCCGATTTCCATGGTTTTCTCGGAAACGGGGCTCCCCTTGATCATTTCGACCATATAATACATCAAATGCCCCCCATCCAATAAGGGGACGGGCAATAAATTGAGCACCCCGAGGCTGATGCTGATCAGCGCCAGAAAACTGATGTACGGAACCCAGCCGAAACGTGCGGATTGACCGGCATAATCGGCGATGGTGATCGGGCCGCTGATGTTCTTCCAGGAAACCTGGCCGGTGACCATCTTGCCCAGCATTTTCAGGCTGAACAACGACGTATCCCGGGTTTTCCGCAGCGCCTGCACGAATGCCTTGCCGACAGGATAACGCACCTCCGTGACCAGCTTGGCAAACAAGGCCGGATCCACCATCGGCGACGCGCCGATCTTGCCTACGGAAGAATGTCCGTTTTCCTTCACTGAATCGGGGATCACTTTTACCTGGAAATGGTCGCCACCTCTTTTTATGTCCAGCGTCAGAGGCAGACCGGGATTTTGCCTGACCCATTGCACGAGCTCTTCCCAACGATCGAGCGGAGTCTGGTTCACGGCAAGAATTTCATCCCCGACCCTCAGGCCGGCCCTGGCTGCAACGCCGTCCGGCAGAACCTTGCCGATTTTTGCCGGCAAGTCGGGATGGAAGCGCGTTAACCCCAGCTTTCCCATGAAATCGTTGTCCAGCTCGTCGGACGACAAGCCCCCCAGGTCAAGCTGATGCAAAGCGATTTCGCCACGCTCGTTGCGCGTTTCAATTTCCACCACGGATTTCTGGACGGCGTGCTGTAGCAATATCCAGCTCACATCCTGCCAGGTCGCGGCCGGCTCGTTGCCGATCCGGGTAATCGTATCGCCGCGATGGAAAGACGCAGCCACGGCGGGAGTGGCGAACGGCACCTCACCCAGAATCGGCTTGATGCCGGGCACGCCGTAAACGAACAGGAACCAGTACAACAGCACGGCAAGAATGAGGTTCGCGACCGGCCCGGCCAGCACGATAGCGCTGCGGCGATAAACAGATAGCCTATTGAAGGCATAAGGCAAATCGGCAGGTGCTACCGGCCCTTCCCGCTCGTCCAGCATCTTGACGTAGCCGCCCAGCGGGAAGGCGGCCAACACCCATTCCGTGCCATCCGGCGCAAATTTTTTGGTTATGAGCGGCTTGCCGAAACCTACGGAAAAACGCAGTACCCGGACACCGCACCAGCGCGCCACGATGTAATGGCCGTATTCGTGAACGACGATCAGAATGCCGAGTGTCACGGCAAATGCTGCAAGGGTGAACAACAGGCTCATGAATACCCCTTCGCGCGCATCCACTCCCGTGCCGATTCGCGTGCCTCGGCATCGGCGTCGATTACGTCTTCCAGAGACGTAACCGGTTTAAAATTAATATTTTCCAGCACGCTTTCGATCAAGGCAGAAATCAGCTTGAAGGGAATGCGTTCATCGAGAAACGCATCTACCGCCACTTCGTTCGCCGCATTCAAGGTGGCTGGAGTCGTGCCCCCTTGCCGCAAAGCCTGGTAGGCCAGATCCAGGCAGGGAAAACGAACTGTGTCTGGCGCTTCGAAATCGAGACGCGCGATCTTGAACAGGTCCAGCGAGGAAACCCCTGCATCGATTCGCTCGGGAAAGCCCAGCGCATAAGCAATCGGCGTGCGCATGTCAGGGTTGCCTAGCTGCGCCAGCACCGAGCCGTCGATATACTCCACCATGGAATGAATCACGCTCTGGGGATGGATCACCACCTGGATTTTATCCGCGTCGGCGTTGAACAGCCAGTGTGCCTCGATCACCTCCAGGCCCTTGTTCATCATGGTCGCCGAATCCACTGAGATCTTCCGCCCCATGACCCAGTTCGGGTGGGCGCAAGCCTGCTGGGGCGTCACATTATCCAGGTCGCACAACGGCACGGTACGGAAAGGTCCGCCCGACGCGGTAAGCAGGATGCGCTTGACGCCCGAGCCATCCAGATCACCCGAAAAGTCTCGCGGCAGCGACTGGAAAATCGCATTATGCTCGCTGTCGATCGGCAACAGCGTGGCTTTGTGCTGCCTGACCGCATCCATGAACACGCTGCCCGACATCACCAGCGTTTCCTTGTTGGCCAGCAGGATGCGCTTGCCTGCCCTGGCCGCAGCCAGCGAAGGGCGCAACCCCGCGCTGCCGACAATCGCCGCCATCACGCTGTCCACCTCGGGTAGCGACGCCACCCTTTCCAGCGCCTCAATGCCGCCAAGCACCTCGACATCGAGGCCAGCCAGCCTGATCCTGCCCTGCAACACCTCTGCGCAATCCGGATCCAGCATGACCGCATAATCGGGCTGGAATTGCCGGCATTGCTCGAACAGGCGCTCGACCTGGCGATTCGCGGTCAGCGCGATGACCCGGAAACGCTCGGCATGGCGCGCAACGACATCCAGGGTATTCATGCCGATCGTCCCGGTCGAACCGAGCACAGTGATGTTTTGAATTTTTGGCATCTGCTTAAACCAAGGAAAACCGGTTAGCCACGGATGAACACGGATTAACACAGATAAAACATGGCGTTGTAGAAAATACATCATTCCTCGTGGAGGTGAACAAGATGAGAAGTTCACTCATTGATAATCCGTGTTTATCTGTGTCGCCTAGAGGCGCCTACTTTTGGTAATCCGTGGCTGAATGTTTTTTTACAAATCAAAATGCGTAATAATCCTTGAGCAACAAACCGAAAGCGGCCAGAGGCATCGCCGCCGTCAGGGCATCGATGCGGTCCAGCACGCCGCCGTGGCCGGGAAGAATCCGACCGCTATCCTTGAGTCCGGCCACGCGCTTCATCCATGATTCGAACAAATCACCCAGGATACTGAACAGCGTCAGCAGCCACAGTAACAGTATTCCCTGCCACAGGCCCGAGCTGAATAGTATGGCGGAACCGTCCCACATCCCCCACGCCACGCCATACAAGGTAACACCCAAAAACGCGCCGGCGACACCCTCCCAGGTTTTACCCGGGCTGATCGCCGGCGCCAGTTTGTGCCGGCCAAATTTGCGGCCAGCGAAATAGGCGGCGGTATCAGCGATCCAGACCACCGCCAGCAGGCCCAGAAGCAGACCGGGGCCGAAAGTTCGCAGCTCCACCAGGGCAAGCCAGGTGGGAATCAAGATAACCCAACCGATCAACGCCATGATCAGCCATTGCCTGGTATGCCATTGATTGCGCAACCACAGCGGAACCAGGAGCGCCCAGAAAAAGAAGGCTATGCCGTACAACACGAAATTGGCTGGACGAGAAGATTCGGGCAGCAGTGCCAGACCGATGAACAGCGTCAGCAGCACATAAACCCAGCCCTGGAAACCTGAGAAAGCGGAAATTTTCGACCACTCACGGGCGCCGATCAGCACCACCCCCAGCATCAGCAGTGCCCAACCCATTTCCGGAAGAAGAAACAGTGCGGCTAAAAATAGAGGCAACAGCAACAGAACGGTCAGAACGCGTGCCTTAAGCATTTGACTTAACTGGAACATCGCGAAGCGATACATCATCACTCTCCCCCTCTGGGGGAGAGGTAGGAGAGAGGGAACGGACACGGCGAGAAGCGATGTTCATCATTCGGGGCGGCGCTTATCGCCATGTCCGCTGAGCTGCTCGCTGGTGCGTCCGAAGCGGCGCTCTCTTTGCTGGAAAGATTTGATTGCGCGCTTTAAGGCCATGGCATTGAAATCCGGCCACAAGGTATCGGTAAAATACAGCTCGGCATAGGCCAACTGCCAGAGCATGAAGTTGCTGATGCGCTGCTCCCCGCCAGTGCGGATGAACAGATCCGGCTCCGGCGCATAGCTGGTGGAAAGATAAGGCTCCAGATCCTCTTCCTTGAAAGTCTGGCCACAGTCAGGATGGTCTTCCAGCATCCGGTGTGTCGCCTGAACCAGATCCCAGCGACCGCCGTAATTGGCGGCGATGGTCAGGGTCAACCCGGTATTGTCTTGCGTGAGCGATTCGGCGCGAGCGATCATCTCGACCAGTTTGCCCTCAAAACGGGAGCGGTCGCCGATCACTTTAAGCCGGATGTTGTTTTTATGGAGTTTGGTGACTTCCTGTTCGAGGGCGAGCATGAACAGTTGCATCAGAAACGAGACTTCCTCCGCCGGGCGGCGCCAGTTTTCGCTGCTGAAGGCGAACAGCGTCAGATATTCGACCCCGAGTTCGGAACATGCCTTGACGGTGGTTCTGACAATTTCAACGCCGCGCTTGTGGCCGGCGATGCGCGGCATGAAGCGCTTCTTGGCCCACCGTCCGTTGCCATCCATGATGATGGCGATATGCTGCGGCACATCCCCGGTTTCGGGGATGCTGCGAGTGGAGCTGGTAAACAGGGCCACTTCGCGTCTCTAGATTGCCATCAGATCGGTTTCTTTGGCTTGAAGTGTTTTTTCGACTTCAGCAATATACCGGTCAGTCAGCTTCTGGATCTCTTCCTGGGAGCGGCGCTCGTCATCCTCGCTGATCGCTTTATCCTTCAGCAGATCCTTGAGCGTTGCATTGGCGTCGCGCCGCACATTGCGCACCGCCACTTTGGCGTTTTCCGCCTCGTTCTTGACGACCTTGATCAATTCCCTGCGACGCTCTTCCGTCAACGCCGGCGTCGGCACCCGGATCAGGTCGCCCTGGCTGGAGGGATTAAGACCCAGATCGGAGTCGCGGATCGCTTTCTCGACAGCGCCCACCATTTTCTTTTCCCATGGCGTCACGCCGATGTTGCGCGAATCGATCAAGTTGATGTTGGCAACCGTGCTGATCGGCACGGGAGAACCGTAGTAATCGACCATCACGTGATCGAGTATCCCGGTATGAGCGCGCCCGGTGCGCACCTTGCCCAGGTCCAGCTTCAGAGCCTCCAGGCTCTTCTGCATTCTTTGCTCGGCTGATTTTTTTACGTCTGCAATCATGTCAAGAATCCTTCTTGTCCAGGCTCAAACTCGCTTTCTAACCTTAAAACCTCTTTTATCCACAGATAAACACGGATTAACACGGATACCAAAAGTAGGCGCCTCTAGGCGAAACAATGTGTTGCGGTCGATTTGCCATTCATCAAAAGGTGCGCAAGATGAAAAGGCAATTCATTGATAATCTGTGTAAATCTGTGTTAATCCGTGGCTGAACTGCTTTTTTTAACACTCGACCAGCGTTCCTTCATCTTCGCCCAGCACTACGCGTTTCAACGCGCCATGCTTGAAAATACTGAACACGCACAGCGGCATTTTCTGATCGCGGCACAGCGCCAGCGCGGTGGCATCCATGACCTTGAGGTTTTTGGCAATAGCCTCGTCGAAGCTGATACGGTCATAGCGCGTCGCATCGGGATTGGTCTTCGGATCTGCCGAATAAACGCCATCCACCTTGGTCGCCTTCAGCACCACTTGCGCCTCCATCTCGGAGGCGCGCAATGCGGCGGCAGTGTCGGTGGTGAAGAATGGGTTGCCGGTGCCCGCACCGAAAATCACGATCTTGCCTTCTTCCAGATAGCGCAACGCCTTGCCGCGAATATAGGGTTCCGCCACCTGTTCGATGGTCAGCGCCGATTGCACGCGCGCGATGAGGCCGGCGCGCCGCATGGCATCCTGCAGAGCCAGAGCGTTCATCACGGTGGCCAGCATGCCCATGTAGTCGGCGGTGGCACGATCCATTCCCGCAGCCGCAGGCGCCACGCCACGGAAAATATTGCCGCCTCCGATCACTACCGCGACTTCCACCCCAAGCCGCGTCACATCGCCGATTTCGGAAACGATGCGGTCGATCACATCACGGTTGATACCGTAGCTGTCATCGCCCATCAGCGCTTCGCCAGAAAGTTTGAGCAGAATGCGTTTGTACTTGGGGGTGGCCATGGACATTAAACCTTTGCGGCAGCCGCCACTTCAGCGGCGAAATCGGTGCTGCGCTTCTCGATGCCCTCGCCCACCACGAACATCTGGAAAGCATTAACCTGGGCGCCCTTGGAGGCCAACAGTTTTTCCACAGTCATGTCGGGATCCTTGACGAAGGGCTGGCCAACCAGGGTCACCTCGGCGAGATACTTGGTGATCCGGCCTTCCACCATCTTCTCGACGATGTTGGCAGGCTTGCCGCTGTCGGCCGCCTGGGCGGTATAAATGTTTCTTTCCTTGGCGAGCAGGTCGGCAGGCACTTGATCCCTGGAAACGCAAACCGGTTTGCTGGCAGCGATATGCATGGCGATATCCTTGCCCAGCGCCTCGTCGCCGCCAGTGTAATCCACCAGCACGCCGATCTTGGTGCCATGCAGGTAGACCGCCATTTGGCCGTCCGAACTGAAGCGGACAAAGCGGCGCACCGCAATATTTTCGCCCAGCTTCATCACCAGGCCTTGGCGAGCCTCCTCAATGGTGCTGCCCGAAGCCAGCTTCATCGCGGACACAGCGGCGACATCCGCTGGATTGTGCTGCGCCACGGCCTGAGACACTTCTTTGGCGAAATTGTTGAAATCGTCATTCTTGGCGACGAAATCGGTTTCGCAGTTGACTTCGACCAACGCGCCGGTCTTGCGGTCGGCACTGATAAAGCTGGCCACCACGCCTTCCGCCGCAATGCGGCTGGCCGCCTTGCCGGCCTTGGCGCCGCTCTTGATGCGCAGCGCATCTTCAGCCGCCTTGATATCGCCTTCTGCCTCAACCAGCGCCTTCTTGCACTCCATCATGCCGAGGCCGGTCAATTCACGCAGGTCCTTGACCATGCTTGCGGTAATTTCCGCCATTTTCAAACTCCTTGCAAAATACTTGAATCGGCGCAACCGGCGGCAGTTGCCGCACACGCGCCATTAAATCCGGATTATCCATTGGCGCCAAAACCACTGTAGGAGCGGCGCCCTCGCCGCGATTTGCGACCGCATTCGCGCCGGGGGCGGCGCTCCTACAGGTACGGGCATCCCAATGAACAATCTGGGTTAAAATCAAACCAGACACAAAAAAGGGGCTCGAAGGCCCCTTTTTTGCCGGCTGATTACTCAGCCGCCTGCTCTTCTACCTCGACAAATTCCTCGCCGACGATCTCCTGTAGCGCCTGGCTGCGCCCTTCCAGGATCGCATCGGCGGCGCCCCTGGCGTACAGCCGGATAGCCTGAGTAGAGTCGTCGTTACCGGGGATAACGTAATTGATGCCAATTGGGGAATTATTGGTATCCACCACGCCAACCACCGGAATGCCCAGCTTGTTGGCTTCGGTGATCGCGCCCTTCTCGTGACCTACGTCGATCACGAAAATCATATCCGGCAGGCCGCCCATATCCTTGATCCCGCCCAGGCTGCGTTCCAGCTTGTCCAGTTCGCGGCGCAGGAGCAATGCTTCTTTCTTTGCCAGCTTGCCGATGTTCTCTTCCGACAGCATGGTCTGCACTTCCTGCAGACGCTTGATGGATTGCTTGACCGTCTTGAAATTGGTCAGCATGCCGCCGAGCCAACGGAAATTCACGAAATGACAACCCGCGCGCTCTGCTTCTTCCTTGAGGATTTCACGAGCCTGGCGCTTGGTGCCGACAAACAGGATATTGCCCTTGTTCGAGGCCAGTTTGCGCATGAACTTCATCGCGTCCTGGTACATCGGCAGGGTTTTTTCCAGGTTGATAATGTGGATCTTGTTGCGGTCGCCGAAAATAAACGGCGCCATCTTGGGGTTCCAGTAACGGGTTTGGTGTCCGAAATGGACGCCCGCTTCCAACATCTGACGCATGGTCACTGACATTTTGCTGCTCCTAGTAAGGGTTATGCCTCCACCCGCCCGATACCACCCGGCTAGCCGGGCACCCTGTACGTTAAGCGGATGTGCGAAGTTTTAAATTTTCAAGCCAGTTGGCCATAAAATTTAACTGGTGATTCTATCATGCCTGACCGCCATTGCTCAAGGCCGAATATAAGCCCACCCCTCGCGCTGACGTTTCATCAGCTCCGCCACCCCCGTCTTGACGTAGCCGACGGACGGATACATGTCCGCACGAGTGAGCTTGCGACCGATCATGGTGTTCTCGCAAGCCACTATCCTCACGCCGCGACTGGCAGCCTCATCGATTTTCTCGGCTATCTCGGTTTCCAGCAGCACCATGTCCAGGCCGGGGCCGTAGACCACCACCTCTATTTGCACATTCTTTACGCCCAGCTCTTGCTGCACGTTTTTTGCATTGCTGAGGGTGAGGTACCACTTTTGCGGCTCATTGTCGCTCACCTGAAAAACCACCTTGTGAACAGGCGCCTTATCCCGCTTGGTCTGCGGGTCGGCTGCATGGGCCGACAATATGGCCAGCAGGAACAGCATAGCGAATAAATAAACTTTCATCTGCCTCATGTTTTACTCCAAGTCCAGCTTCACGGTAATTTGATCCCAGATTGTCCGTTAGAGCCAAAACACCGCTGTGGGAGCGGCGCCAACCCTCTCTCCAACTCTCTCCCAAAGGGAGATAGGGCAATCGTCCCTTCCCCTTCAAGGTGAAGGTTAGGATGGGGATGGGATTTGGCCGCGATTTGCGACCGCATTCGCGCCGGGGGCGGCGCTCCTACATGCACGAGCATTCCAATAGACAATCCGGGTTGATATACTGGCCGCAATTTAATTCGATCAGCGGCGTCATGTCCATCATTATCAAAACCCCGGAAGAAATTGAAAAAATGCGCATCGTCGGCAGACTGGCGGCCGAACTTCTCGACTATATCGCCCCCTTCGTCAAGGCGGGCATCACCACCGACGAACTGGACAAGCTCTGCCACGATTACACCATAAACGTGCAGCACGCCATACCCGCCCCGCTGGATTACGCCCCTTCCGGTCACCACCCTTACCCCAAATCCATTTGCACGTCCGTCAACCATCAGGTTTGCCATGGCGTTCCCAGCGACAGGAAGCTCAAATCCGGCGACATCGTCAATATCGATGTCACCACCATCAAGGATGGCTATCATGGGGATAGCAGCCGCATGTTCTGCGTCGGCGAGCCTTCCATCCAGGCAAAACGCCTGTGTGAAATCACCTACGAATGCATGTGGCTCGGCATCGCCGCGATCAAACCGGGCGCCCACCTGGGCGACATCGGCCATGTCATTCAGCAGCACGCCGAGAGCAATGGGTACAGCGTTGTACGCGAATTCTGCGGGCACGGCATCGGCGCAAATTTCCACGAAGAACCCCAGGTCGTCCACTACGGCAAGCCCGGAACCGGCGCAGAACTGGCTCCCGGCATGATCTTCATCATCGAACCGATGATCAATGCCGGTCGGCGCGACATTCGCCAGCTCGGTGACGGCTGGTCCATCGTGACCAAGGATCACAGCCTGTCGGCGCAATGGGAACATACCGTCCTGGTCACCGAAACCGGCTACGAAGTCTTGACACTGTCCGCCGGTTCGCCCAAGAAGCCCGATTTTATCAGCTAGGAGCCTGTCTGACTTATGGGGATCGAAGCGAAAATTCGGCTGGGTGAGGACAGATTTTGCCGGTTTTGCAGGTCAATAGTCATTCTATTGACCAAAAAAGCGGCGAAATATGGACCGCCCAGGCGGATTTGCAGCCGATTCATCATAAGTCAGACAGGCTCCTAGATGGCTCACCCTCCACCAGATACGGCGCAGTGGCGCGAAACTCTCCAGAGCGGCAGGAATGAGCTACGCCAGGCCTATCTTGCGAAAGGCAATGCCGCGGCCCTCCTGCGCGGCCACAGCAGGCTGGTGGACAAGCTGCTCCAGACCATCTGGCGGCAGTTATCCTTGCCTCCCTCCAGCGCGCTCATCGCCGTTGGCGGTTACGGCCGCCAACAACTTTTCCCCGGCTCCGACACCGATCTGCTGATTCTCCTCCCGGCTGATCCGGATGATGCACTCGAACAGAAACTGGAGCAGCTCGTCGGCTTGCTTTGGGACATCGGCCTGGAAGTCGGCCACAGCGTGCGCACCCTGCCCGAATGCCTGGAAGAAGCGAAGGACATCACGGTCCAGACCAATCTGCTCGAAGCGCGCTTCCTGGCCGGGAACCGCGCGCTGTTCCACAAATTTACTGTTGCGGTGCAGGAAAACCTGAACGCGCAGGATTTTTTCGAGGCGAAACTGCTGGAGCAGCAGCGGCGCTACGCCCGCTTCCACGATACCGCCTACAATCTGGAACCCAACCTGAAGGAAAGTCCGGGCGGCCTGCGGGATTTGCAAAACATCCTGTGGGTCAGCCGTGCGCTGGGTTTAGGGGAAACCTGGAACAAGCTGGCGCTCGAAGCCATCATTACCGTCCAGGAAGCCCGTCAAATCCGTAGCCACGAACGCTTCCTGGAAAACCTGCGCATCCGCCTTCACTACCTCGCCCGGCGGCGCGAAGACCGCCTCCTGTTCGACCACCAGACGCTGCTTGCCGAGCAATGCGGATATTCGGACAAAGTCCAGCGCAGGGCCAGCGAACAATTGATGCAGCGCTATTACCGCACCGCCAAGGCGGTCAGCCTGCTCAACGAAATCCTGCTGAAAAATTTGCGCGAACGCAGCTCCCCTGCTACCTCAAGACGGGTAGATCCGATCAACGAAACCTTCCAGGCCCGCAATGGGCTGCTTGAAATCACTGATACAGACGCATTCCAGCGTCAACCGGGCATCATCCTGGAAAGTTTTCTGCTGCTACAGCAACACCCCGAACTGAGTGGCATGAGTGCGGCCACACTGCGTGCGCTGTGGCATTCGACGCCGAAAATCAACGCCGCCTTCCGGCGCCAGCCCGGCAATCAGGCGCTATTCATGCAAATCATCAGGCAGCCGCGCGGCCTCACCCACGAACTGCGCCTGATGAACCAGCTCGGCATCCTGGGGCGCTACATCCCAGCCTTCGGCCGGATTGTCGGCCAGATGCAGCATGACCTGTTCCACGTCTACACGGTGGACGAGCACATCATGATGGTGGTGCGCAATCTGAGGCGCTTCACCGTGCCGGAATTCGCCCATGAGTTTCCGCTGGCCAGCGAACTCATCAACGGATTCGAACGCCCGGAGGTGCTCTATCTGGCGGGCCTGTTCCACGACATCGCCAAAGGCAGGGGCGGCGACCACTCGACGCTGGGCACGGCGGATGCGCGCCGTTTTTGCCGGCTGCATAGGCTGGGCGAGGAGAACACCGGCATGGTCGCCTGGCTGGTGGAAAACCACCTGGTCATGTCAGCCACAGCTCAAAAGCAGGATACCAGCGACCCCGAAGTGATCGAATCTTTCGCCAATCGGGTTCGCGACCAGCGCCACCTTGCCGCGCTTTATTTGCTCACGGTCGCCGACATTCGAGGCACCAGTCCGAAGGTCTGGAATGGCTGGAAAGGCAAGCTGCTGGAGGACCTGTTCAGGGCAACGCAACATTATCTTGCGAGTGGAAGCACCCCGCTGGAGACGCCCCTTCAGGCACGGCAAACCGAGGCACTGTCAATTCTCCGCCTTTACGCCTTCGGTGGCGATGCGCACCAGGCGCTATGGACTCAACTGGAACCGGGCTATTTCCTTCGGCACGAGGCGCAGGAAATAGCCTGGCACGTCCGCAACCTCCGTGGCAAGGTCAACTCGGCACAGCCCGTTGTCAGGGCGCGCTTAAGCCCTGCGGGGGAAGGCATCCAGGTGATGATCTACACGCCGGACAAGGACGACCTGTTCGCCAGGATTTGCGGTTTTTTCGAACGCAACGACTTCAATATCGTCGAAGCCAAAATCCACACCAGCCGCCACGGTTATGCCCTTGACAGCTACGTGATATTGGACGAGGCCAACCGCTCCGCCCATTACCGCGATTTGCTGAGCTTTATCGAACATGAATTGTCGCAGCGCCTGGCCCCGGACATGGCACTGGAACCGCCCCTGCAAGGGCGGCTGAGCCGCCACCTCAAGCATTTCCCGATTACGCCGGAAATTGCGATCAGGCCTGACGAAAAGGGGATCTACCATGTGCTGTCAGTCGTTGCAGGAGACCGCCCCGGCTTGCTGTCACGCATCGCCCAGGTACTCCTGAAGCACCGCATTCACCTGCATACGGCAAAGATTGCCACGCTCGGTGAACGTGCCGAGGATACCTTCCTGATTACGGGTACAGAACTGGAAAATCCAAAAGAAGTGCTGCGGCTCGAAACCGATCTGCTGCAACAACTACAGACTTGAGTCAGAACAAACGCAGATGCTTGCTGCCTCTGCGTAATCAGTCCGTAGTCCGTAGGATGGGTGGAGCGTAGCGATACC
>JAUYEK010000214.1 GCA_030691435.1 Sulfuricella sp.
ACAAGGTCGTAAGCGGATTGGGCGACTGTCCCGACATGGCCCTTCCACAAGGTATCCTCGACGGCCACGTCCACGATCTTCTGGGCCTGCTCCCGATGGAACTCGAAGACCAGCGCCTCATAGTCCCTGGTCATGTTGAACCCGATACCAAAGGTCGCGAGCAGTATTACGCTGCTGGTCAGCACCAGCAGCGAGAGCAGGATAGTGTTGCGTTTCATGGCATTCCCAGCGGCGGGCCGAGGTGAGATCGGCGCCCGGCCCTAAAGTACCGCAGTTGACTCACTTACGGACCAAGGGCATTCCTTGCTTGGACCATTCGTCTACCCCCAACGGGTAATAATAGACCTTGGTGTAGCCCCAACCGACTGCTATCTTTACTGCGGCTGCCGAACGTCCGCAGGTGAGGCCCTGGCAGTAGAACAGGACCGGCTTCTGCTTGGTGGCAACGTGCGAGGCCAGCACAGCCTCGGTCATTTCGTCATTGACGATGTTGATCGCCTTTCCGATGTGGCCTTTCCGATAGTCGGCGAGCAGGCGGCTATCCACCACCACCAGCCCCGGCGTCTTTTCGATCAGATCGATCAAGCCTTCGTAGTTGACGGTGGTTGCGCCCGCTATCTCCATCGGCGCGATGGGCGGAGCCTGCGCCAACGCGGCGGCAGAGATGAGCCCCAGTGCAGCGAACAGAAGCGGAATGCGAAGTGACTTCATGGTATCTCCTTTAGGTAGGTTTGTAGCGTGCTTATCCGGTTGTCACCCAAACCCACTAGATGTAGTGGGTCGTCGGCGAATTTATGGGTGTCCGGCGAGCCTTGTGGCACGGGCCGCCGCGACCATACGGGCCGGGAAGTCTTCTCATGACTGGTTCTCGCGGCATACTGCCGGTAGTATGCTTGGGCGCTAACCGGATATGCATGAAGCATACCATAGTGGACCCCTGAGTTCAAGACAATTCTTGACTCAGGGGTCCACCATAGCATGACCAAATCGGTCCACTGGAACTACGTCAACGAGAAACCAAATCCGCAAAATATTTACGGGCAACGCCTTCGTCTCGGGTTTGAGAGCATGCCCCAGAACATAATCGCAAGCCCGTTGAGTATCTGCAAGAAGGGGCTAACATTCCAACATCCCATGCTGGTTTTCCTCGTGTAATTCAGGGGCTGCCAAGCCAGATTCTGGTGAAACATTACAGCATCCGCATCGAAACGCAATATGTCAATTGGATAATCCGTGCCAATACTGGCGGTTAAGCCAATAACTCACAGTCTGGCACCTTTGCGGCATTTTCGTCGAAAGCAAGCATCGTCGCGCAACCCATGCGCTGATATCGTGCAACCATCAGACAGTCCGAAAAATCGGCGCTGCTGTCCTCAAAGAGGTTGACGGTGATTTCGGTCAGGCGGCAATGCGATCAGTCGGCAGGGGAAGCTGGAAACGGCCTTCAACGATGCCGCGCACAGAGATGTCCTCGTCGATGTTTTCCCAGCGCAGAGCCGCGCCGGAGGGTCGCAAGCTCAGGGCAGCGAGTTGCTCGTCGCTCGCATCGTGTAGCCGCCGAAAACGGTCGGCGGGAAAGCCGATCTGGCGGCCGTCGGTCAGTTCTACAAAAACCATCCGGTCGATCACCCAGGCGCGTATGGCGCGGTAGTCGAGTTCATCGGGGGAAGTATTCATGCCATTTCTCCAGAAAAAAGATTTCGCGTTCGACAATCACCGCTTCGATGCGGCGCACATCGACCGGCTTGACGCCTTCGCTGTCAGGCTAAAGCCTGACCCACAAAGACTGCGAAATTCTGCCAATTCATGGCTAATGGACATTCCCGTGTTATTTCGAAGCAGCCCTTTGCCGCCGCGTCTCGTACAGGCAAATACCGCTGGCGACGGAAACGTTCAGGCTTTCCACACTGCCGAACATCGGGATGCGCACCAGCTGGTCGCAGGTTTCGCGGGTGAGGCGGCGCAGGCCTTCGCCCTCGGCGCCCAGAACCCAGGCGGTCGGACCATCGAGCTTGGCGGAGAACAGGTCGCTTTGCGCTTCCCCCGCCGCGCCGACCACCCAGACGCCCGCTTCCTTGATCTCGCGCAGGCTGCGCGCGAGGTTGGTAACGGTGACCAGGGGCACGGTTTCTGCCGCGCCGCTGGCGACCTTGCGCACCGTGGCATTGAGCCCGGCGGCGCGGTCTTTCGGCACGACTACGGCATGCGCGCCCATTGCGTCCGCGACGCGCAAGCAGGCACCCAGGTTGTGGGGGTCCTGCACGCCATCCAGAACCAGCAATAACGCGGGTTCGCTCAAACCCTCCAGAACGTCGAATACGTCATGAAATTGCTGCGCCGCTTCGACTTTGGCCACCACGCCCTGGTGCTTGTCGTTGCCGACCATGCCGTCAAGGCGATGACGTTCCATGAAAATGACGCGCACGCCCTGCTCTTCGGCCAGTTGCAGCAACTCGCGCGAACGCGGGTCTTGCCGCTCCCGGTGCAGATAGATTTCGGTGACCCCCTTGGGGCTTTGTCGAATCCGGCTGACCACGGCATGAAAGCCGTAAATAAAGCTGTCAGCCATCAGTGCGCGGGCTTACGTTTCCGGCGGGGTTTCTTGCCGCTTTCCTCCACCTTGGGGGCTGGCCCCCTGCCGCCTTCTTTTTCCCGCGTTCCTTTAGCAGCACGCGGCTTGCCGCCCGCCGTTTCCCTGGGCGTATGCTGCCTGCCCGATAACGGCCCTTTGACGACAGGCTCCGCCATGACGAAGTCGATCTTGATGGTTTCGAGATCGACCCGCGCCACCTTGACCTTCAGCCTGTCGCCCAGGCGGAAGCGCTGACCGGTGCGCTCACCCAGCAATTCGTGCTTGGCGGCATCGAAATGGAAATAATCGCTGCCCAGTTCGGTCACATGCACCAGGCCTTCCACATAGATGTTGTCGAGCGCGACGAACACGCCGAAGCCGGTGACGCTGGCGACGGTGCCGTCGAAGGTTTCGCCCACCTTGTCCTGCATGTAGAAACACTTGAGCCAGTCGTTGACATCGCGCGTCGCCTCGTCGGCACGGCGTTCGGTCTGGGAGCAGTGAATACCCAGCTCCGCCCATTTGCCAGGCTTGTATTTCTCCCCATTCAGCACGGCCTTGATGGCGCGATGCACCAGCAAGTCCGGGTAGCGGCGGATCGGAGAGGTGAAATGGGTGTAAGACTCGTAGGCCAGACCGAAATGCCCGACGTTGTCAGGACTGTACACTGCCTGGCGTAGCGAGCGCAGCATGACCGTTTGCAGCAACTGCTCGTCCGGTCGCCCTTTTACCTTGGACAGCAGCTTGGCGTAGTCCTTGGCGTGGGGATCGTCGCCGCCAGCCAAAGGCAATCCGAACTCCTTGAGGAACTCGCGCAACCCTTCCAGCTTCTCCGGCGTCGGCCCTTCGTGGATGCGGTACAGGGTGGGATGCTCGTTCTTCTTCAGGAAATCCGAGGCGCACACGTTGGCCGCCAGCATGCATTCCTCGATGACGCGGTGGGCGTCGTTGCGGTGCACCGGCACGATGCGCTCGATCTTGCCCTGGTCGTTGAAGAGCATCTGCGTCTCGATGGTCTCGAAATCGATTGCTCCGCGCTTCTCGCGCGCCTTGGCCAATACCTTGAACAGCTTGTACAGTTCCTGCACATGGGGCAGCTGCTCCTTGTGCCCCTCGGCCTCCTTGCCTGTGGCGTCGGCCAGCATCGCCGCCACCGTGGTGTAGGTAAAGCGCATTTTGGAATTCATCACAGCGGGGTAGAAGCGATATTTCTTCACCTCTCCATTACCGCTGATGTCCATCTCGCACACCATGCACAGCCGCTCCACGTGGGGATTCAGCGAGCACAAGCCGTTGGACAACTCCTCCGGC
>JAUYEK010000238.1 GCA_030691435.1 Sulfuricella sp.
CCGGAAGGTGGCCGGCTGACCGCGAGCTTCGGTATCGCCGAACGCCTGGCGGACAGCGCACAGGATTGGAGGCAACTGGTGGAAATGGCGGATCAGCGCATGTATCAAGCAAAGCTGGCGGGGAAGGATCGCTGCGTGGGTTGCGCCGAATAGCGATAAACCCAGATTGTTCATTGGAATGCTCGCGCATGTAGGAGCGGCGCCCCGGCTGTGGTTGTGATGTAGGAGGCCCGCCCTCGGGCCGATAGCATCGCGGCGAGGGCGCCGCTCCTACAGCTTAGCTGGCCAGTTTCTTCTTCAGGATTTCGTTGAGCTGCGCCGGGTTGGCCTTGCCCTTGCTGGCCTTCATCGCCAGGCCGACGAAGAAGCCGAACACTTTCTCCTTGCCGCTGCGGTATTCGGCCACTTGAGCCGGGTTGGCGGCGATGATCTCGTCCACGATTTTCTCGATCGCGCCGGAATCGGAAACCTGCATCAATCCCTTCGCTTCGATGATGGCGTCGGCATCGCCCTCGCCCTCGCCGTTCCACATGGCAGCAAATACTTCCTTGGCGATCTTGCCGGAGATGGTGCCGTCCTTGACGCGTTTCAGCAGCCCGGCGAGTTGCGAGGCGGAGATCGGGGAGTTTGTGATCTCAAGCCCCGCTTTGTTGAGCTGGGCGGACAGGTCGCCCATGATCCAGTTGGCGCAGAGCTTGGCAGAATTCTTAATCTGCGCAGCAACCTCATCACTCTCTCCCGCTTGCGGGAGAGAGGTAGGAGAGAGGGCGCCACCCAGGGCGTTAGCCGTATTCTCGAAATAGGCCGCCAGTTCACGCGATGTGGTCAGAATGTCGGCATCGTAAGCCGGTAGCCCGTAGTCGCGCATGAAGCGCTCGCGCATCGCCTGCGGCAGCTCCGGCAGGGTGGCGCGGGCCTGATCGAGGAAAGTCTCGTCAATCACCAGCGGCAGCAGGTCGGGGTCGGGGAAGTAGCGGTAGTCATTGGCCTCTTCCTTGGAGCGCATCGAGCGCGTCTCGTCCCGGTCGGGGTCGTAGAGGCGGGTTTCCTGAACGATGCGGCCGCCGTCCTCGAGGATCTCGATCTGCCGGCGAACTTCATAGTCGATGGCTTTTTCCATGAACTTGAAGGAGTTGAGGTTCTTGATTTCGCAGCGGGTGCCGAGCGTTTCCGTGCCCATGGGCCGCACCGACACGTTGGCGTCGCAGCGGAACGAGCCTTCCTGCATGTTGCCGTCGCAAATGCCGATCCAGCGCACCAGGGAATGCAGTTTCCTGGCATAAGCCACCGCTTCGGCGCTGCTGCGCAGGTCGGGCTCGGTGACGATCTCGATCAGCGGCGTGCCGGCGCGGTTGAGGTCGATGCCGGTCATGCCGTGGAAGTCCTCGTGCAGCGATTTGCCGGCATCCTCTTCCAGGTGGGCGCGGGTAATGCGTATGGTCTTTTCTCTATCAGCCACCTGAATCTGCAGCGTTCCGCCTTCGGCCACAATGGGCAGTTCAAGCTGGGTGATCTGGTAGCCTTTGGGCAAATCCGGGTAGAAGTAGTTCTTGCGTTCGAACACCGATCTGCGGTTGATCCGTGCGCCGATGGCCAGGCCGAACTTGACCGCTTTTTCCGCCGCCACGCGGTTGAACACCGGCAGCACGCCGGGCAGGGCGATGTCCACCGCGCAGGCCTGGGAGTTGGGCGCAGCACCATAGGCGGTGGCCGCGCCGGAGAAGATCTTGGATAGGGTGTTGAGCTGGGCATGAGTTTCCAGCCCGATGACGATTTCCCACTGCATGTTTTAAAGTCCTTGTGAGGGGTGAGGGGTGAAGGGTGAGGAAGGAGAAGAGCAGGATAACCATACGCCTAACCCCTCACGCCTAACCCCTCACCGAGCGGCGGCTGCCGCAAATGCCAGTCGGTCGCCAACTGGAACTGGTGGGCGACGTTGAGCATTTTCGCTTCGCTGAAATAGTTGCCGATGATCTGCAGGCCGACCGGCCGACCGTTGGCGCCGAAGCCGGCGGGTACGGACATGCCCGGCAGGCCGGCGAGGTTGACGGCGATGGTGTAGATGTCCGACAGGTACATCGAGACTGGGTCGTCGCTCTTCTCGCCCAGGTTGAACGCGGTGGTCGGCGCGGTGGGGCCCATGATCATGTCGCACTGAGCGAAGGCGCTGGTGAAATCCTGCGCGATCAGGCGGCGCAGTTTTTGTGCTTTCAGGTAGTAGGCGTCGTAATAGCCGGCGGACAGCACATAGGTGCCGATCATGATGCGCCGTTTTACCTCAGCGCCGAAGCCCTGCGCCCGGCTCTTGCTGTACAGGTCGGCCAGGTCGGTGTACTCCGGCGCGCGGTAGCCATAACGCACGCCGTCGAAGCGGGCGAGGTTGGAGGAGGCTTCCGCCGGGGCGAGGACATAATACACCGGCACCGCC
>JAUYEK010000242.1 GCA_030691435.1 Sulfuricella sp.
AATGGCTAGGCGGCTACTTCTGGCTCTGTGGTGAAAGCCTTTTTTAAATTTACTCCACCCGCCGCAGCAGCAAGCCCTTGAGGTATTCCCCTTCGGGAAAATTCAGCACCGCCGGATGATCGGCATCGGCGGCGAAGCGTCCCACGATCTGCGCTGTCACGTTCGCATCCATGGCTGCGCCGGCGAGAATTTTCTGGAACAGGTCGGCAGTGACGCCGCCCGAGCAGGAAAAAGTGGCCAGCAGTCCGCCCGGGCGCAACAGCTTGAGCGCCCACAGGTTGATGTCCTTGTAGGCGCGCGCCGCATTGGCGGCGTGGTGGGCGGTAGGGGCGAACTTGGGCGGGTCGAGCACGATCAGGTCGAAGCTCTTGCCCTGATCGCGCATCAGGCGCAGCGACTTGAACACGTCCGCTTCCAGCCATTCGGCGCGATCTGCCGCCAGACTGTTGAGCTTGAGGTTTTCCCGCGCCAGCGCCAGCGCCTCGGCGGAACTGTCCACCGACAGCACCGAGCGGGCGCCACTCTGGAGCGCGCTCAGGCTGAAGCCGCCGCTGTAGCAGAAACAGTTGAGCACGTCCTTGCCGTTGGCGAGTTCGCCGATACGCCGGCGGTTGTCGCGCTGATCGAGGTAGAAGCCGGTTTTCTGCCCCTTTTCCACGTCCACATAAAAATTCAGCCCATGCTCGCGGATGACCAGCGGCGCAGGCAGCTTGCCGCGCAAAATGCCGGAACGCGCCGGCAGGCCTTCCAGGTCGCGCACCTCGGCGTCGGAGCGCTCGTAGAGATTGGCGCAGCCGGTCAGCTCCACCAGCAAATCGGCCAGCGCCCCGCGCCAGCGCTCCATCCCCGCCGACAGCACCTGCATCACCAGGGTGTCGCCGTAGCGGTCCACCACCAGGCCAGGCAAACCGTCGGATTCGCCATGCACCAGCCGCATGCCGTCGGTAACCTTGGCCAGCTCCTGGCGCAAGCCGATGGCGCGCGCCAGACGCGCCCGGAGGAATGCCTCATCGACCGTCTCGTTCTCCCGGTAAGTCCACACCCGCCCCAGAATCTGCGATTTGGGGCTATACGCGGCCAGCGCCAGGAAAGCCCCGTGGGTATCGCGCACCGCCACGGTTTCGCCGGACTGCGGCTCGCCCTTGATGCGCTCGACAGCGCCGGTAAAAATCCAGGGGTGGCGATGCTGCAAGGATTTCTCCCGACCGGGATTGAGAATGAGTGAATTCATGGTGGTTTAACCGAAGGAAAACAGGGGATTCTGAACCGTGCAGTATAACAGTTGGCCTGTGGCCACCCGAGTTTTTCAATTCGGCGCGAGCTGGAGCACCTAGACTTCGTCGCCCGCATAGGGGTTGGTGAGCCGCTCGTAGCCGAAGGTGGACACCGGGCCGTGGCCGGGGATGAAGGTCACGTCGTCACCGAGGGGAAACAGCCGCTCGCGGATCGAGCGGATCAGCGCCGGGTGATCGCCGCGCGGGAAATCAGTGCGGCCGATCGAGCCCCTGAACAGCACGTCCCCGACGAAGGCGGTCTGGCTGGCGCGATGGAAAAACGCCACGTGGCCGGGGGTATGGCCGGGGCAATGCAGCACTTCCAGAACCTGCTTGCCGACGCTCACCGTGTCGCCCTGCTCCAGCCAGCGGTCGGGCGTGAACGCCGGGGTATGCGGAAAGCCGAACCGCTCGCTCTGCTGCGGCAGGGACTCGAGCAAGAAGGCGTCCTCGCGTTGCGGCCCTTCGATCGGGATAGCCAGCCTGGCCGCGAGTTCAGCGGCTGCCCCGACATGATCCAGATGACCATGGGTAAGCCACAGCTTGGTCAGGCGCAGGCCGTTTTCCTGCACTGCGGCAAGCAGCACTTCGGCATCGCCGCCGGGATCGACCAGAGCCGCTTCAAGGGTCTGCTCGCACCAGATCAGGGAACAGTTCTGGTCGAACGCGGTAACGGGGATGATGAAGTATTTCATGGGTCGGTATTTATCCTGCAGTAGTGATATCGGTGACCAGAACCGCCTGGCCGTCGGTTTGCCATTTTACGTCGTAATCCAGCAGTTTCATGCCAAAAACCCGCTTGACATCATTCTTGCCGTGGTAGGCGGGACGCGGGTCCTGGCTCAGAATCTGGCGTATCAGCAGCTCCAGTTCCGGCACAGCGGCGCAGCGCTCCAGCGCAGGCCGGCTGAAACTCACCTTGAACAAGGCAATGGGAGCTTCCGCCGCGAAACCGCCGGTGGCGCCGGGAATCACGTCCGAATACGGCAAATAGGGTTTGATGTCCAGCACCGGCGTGCCGTCCAGCAGGTCCGCGCCCTTCAGGTGCAGCAGCACCCGCCCCGGCCCGGCTTCGACGCGTTCCAGTTCGACCGCCGACAGGCCAATGGGGTTGGGGCGGTGGGTGGAGCGGGTGGCGAATATCCCGAGGCGGCGGTTGCCGCCCAGTCGCGGCGGGCGCACCGTGGGTTTCCACTCTACCTCCAGGCAGGCGTGAAAAACGAAGCTCACCCAGATATGCGAAAAACCCTCCAGCCCGCGCACCGCCTCCGCCCGGTTATACGGCGGCAGCAGTTCCAGCACCGCCCGCGCCGCCGACACCAGGCCCGGCTGGCGGGGAATGCCGAACTTTTCCTTGAAACAGGAATGGATAACGCCGATCGGCGCAAACGTGAACATGGGGCGGATTATATTCCATGCCCACAGCGGAGGCGATGGAGTAAAATGACAAATGTTGAACCCAAAATTCAGTTCAGCCACAGATTTACACAGATTATCAATTAGTTACCAATCTTACCCCAATCACCTTCTGGGTGATGGGAGGATCATCTGCAATACATTGTTTTATCTGTGTTAATCCGTGTTTATCTGTGGATAAAAGAGGTTTTTAAGTCGAATGTTTCCAGGAGTTGCATCATGCGCATCGAAGTCCACGTACACGGCATCCTCAACCTCTGCAAGGGCGTCACCCTGACCCAGGTAGAAAACGGCCTGCGCAAGTGGCTGGATTATCTGGATGTGGAAACCATCGCCGAAGCGCGCAGCATGGAACAGGATGAGCCCGGCATCGTCTTTCACCGCCCCGACCGGACGCTGGAAATATGCTGGACCGGCGAAGTCGGCAGAAATTTCGTCAACCGGCTGCAGGACGCATTATACGAACTCGGCCCGCTGACCGAGCGCGCCTCGCAGATCGAGCTGACCTACTACTACGAAGACGGTCGCGACGAATACCAGTTTCTCTTTGTCGGCCCGACCGAAGAATCCATCCACCTGGCGCAACGACAGCGCATGATGGAAGACGTCGCCAGCCTGCTCTCCCGCCATTTCAGCCAGGAAGATGTCGTGCAGGTCACCGATCTGGTCAATGTTCTGTTCGACCACGATCTGGAAAAGCGCAAGAGCGCCGAGTCCGAGCCCGATTTCCAGCCGTCGGGAGGGAGCCTGCTGCATTTTCGGAAAAAGCATCTGCATTAATCCATATAGAGCCAAAACACCGCTGTAGGAGCGGCGCCCTTGCCGCGATTTGAGTCTGCATTCGCGCCGGGGGCGGCGCTCCTACATGCACGAGCATTCCAATGAGCAATCCAGGTTAAATACGTCCGGCGCACCCGCCAGGACAACATCGCAACTCCTCCCATCGGTTCTTCACCCATTGCCGCTCCGATCAAAAATCGGGATCAGCCCAATCTGCACGGCGCCTCCTGGGAAATACTCCCTTTGGGTTATCTCTCCTAGCTCATAAAATACTTGATTAATTACATCTGGTATTACTATACTTTGTTTACTCAGTAGAAACAGTCTATTATCCGCATCCATTCCATGGTTATTGCGGGGAACCGGGAGCCGGTTTTTTGTTTCAATTTTTTCCAGGAGATCACGACCATGGCTAAGAAACAACACGACACGCCAATGCTCGACCAACTGGAAAGCGGTCCCTGGCCCAGCTTT
>JAUYEK010000253.1 GCA_030691435.1 Sulfuricella sp.
GCCCTTGCTTCAAAGCGGTGCGACAAGGAGGCACACGACCATGGTCGTGTCGCCGAGATCATCCTCGAAGAACGCGGGCGCCATTTCGACCCTGAAATCGCTGACGCTTTCGACCGCATGGAACAGGAGTTCCGTGGTATCCGCACCTTCTATCACGAAAAGGGCGAGTAAGTGAGGGCGCGGACTCACGAGTCAAAGGGGTCGGGTTCGGATTAAATTCGCGTATTGCAAGACTCTGCAATGAGGGTCAGTGTCGCATTAGGCGGCCGGTAGCCGTACTGTCTGGCTGCGACCGTGGGTGAAAAGCTTGGCTACTTGACCCATGGCTGCATCCCTTTTCCCTGGTAGATGCGAGTATCTGCTTGTGGATGAGATACATCAAGGAACATGCCTGGTTGCCAGCGCAATCGCATTTGATTTTTCAGCCGATTTTCATTAAACTGTTCGGCTTTTCACCTTGCCTCACCGTCCCGCATGGCGGGAGGCTTTAACCCGTAAGGAGTATTCATGCGACATTACGAAATTGTTTTCATCGTTCACCCCGATCAGAGCGAGCAGGTGCCCGCCATGATCGAACGTTACCGCGCCCTGATTGCCTCCAAGAGCGGCCAGATTCACCGTCTCGAAGACTGGGGACGCCGCCAGATGGCCTACCCGATCCAGAAAATGCACAAGGCGCACTACGTGCTGATGAACATCGAGTGTGACCAGGAAACCCTGGACGAGCTCGATCATGCATTCAAGTTCAACGATGCGGTCCTGCGCCACCTGACCATCAAAGTGAAGGAAGCCGTAACTACGCCTTCGCCGATGATGAGAGAAGACCGGGCCCGTTTCACAGAAACACCTGTAGCGCCTGTAGCTCCTGTGGCCGTGGAAACCCCGGTCGAGGCGCCCGCCGCCCAGGAAGCTGCAGCCTAAGTGGATTGCAACCAGGTTGTCCTGACTGGCCGAATCGCCGAGATGGATGCCTTGCGTTATACCCCGGCCGGTTTGCCCCTGATGGCCTTCAGAATAGGTCATGTTTCCGAGCAGATCGAGGCGGGGTTCAAGCGCAAAGTTGAATGTGAAATACCCGCGATCGCGATGGGTGATCCCGCCCAGGTCGTTGCCGGCTGGAAAGCCGGCGACAGTATCAAGGCAGCGGGTTTTCTGGCGCGCAAGAGCCAGCACAGTCAGCAACTGGTGTTGCACTTGAATAAAATAGAATTGATTGAGAGAGGTTAAAAATGCCACGTCCTACCACGAAAAAACCGACCCGACCGAGCAATCGGGGCGGCATGTTCAAGCGCCGCAAGTTTTGCAAGTTCACCGCTGAAGGTATCAAGGAAGTCGATTACAAGGATACCGAAATCCTGAAGGATTTCATCGCGGAAAACGGCAAGATCATCCCGTGCCGTATTACCGGCACGAAAACCCGCTACCAGCGCCAGCTGGGCACGGCAATCAAGCGCGCCCGCTTCCTGGCCCTGATTCCCTACACTGACCAGCACTAAGGAGACCCCAGATGCAATTGATTTTATTGGAAAAGGTTGTCAACCTCGGTCAGCTGGGCGACATCGTCAAGGTCAAGGACGGCTATGGCCGCAATTTCCTGATCCCGCAAGGCAAAGCCAAGCGCGCCACGGAAAAGAACAAGGCTGAATTCGAGGTGCGTCGCGCCGAACTGGAAAAACAGCAAGCCGCAGTTCTTGCCGATGCCCAGTCCCGTGCCGAGAAGCTGGAAGGCCAGCTGGTCAAGATTTCCCAGAAGGCCGGTGTGGATGGCAGGCTGTTCGGTTCCGTTACCAACACCGACATTGCCGAAGCGCTGAATGCCATGGGGTTCGAAGTTGCCAAGGCGGATATCCGCATGCCTACCGGTCACCTCAAGCAGGTCGGTGATTACCCGATTGCTGTTGCGCTGCACCACGATGCGGTTGCCAATATCACGGTTACCGTGGTCGGCGAAAGCTGAGTTTAGGGTTGTTTCGGCAAAAAGGGGCTGCTTGCAGCCCCTTTTTCTTTGTGTCTGTTTCCAAGAAGCTGTCTTAACAAATATCGTGGGATGCGTTGCAGCCAGAAAGCCCGGCAGCTAGGCGCGCGACGCAGGTCGTAGCTGGGGTCTACGATGCCAAGGAGCGGAACGACGCTGCCGGGCTTTCTGGCTGCAACCCTTCGGGACGTCGGCATTTAGCCCTCCGGCTTTGTCGCGGCTCACTTGTTTGGAATAACCAAACGGCGCTTTACCGCTTCGCGCCGGAGGGCTAAATGCCATAGTCGCACCCATGATATTTGTTAAGACAGCTTCTGAGGTATTTGGGTATACTTTCAACTTGATTTTATTTCCTGTCATCAGGCTCCTCAGATATAAATTCCCATGAATGATCAACAGCTTGACAATCTAAAGTTACCACCCCATTCGGTTGAGGCAGAGCAGTCCGTACTGGGCGGCCTGTTGCTCGACAACAGCGCCTGGGAAAAGATTGCCGACCTGGTCACCGAAGGGGATTTTTATCGTCATGACCATCGCCTGATTTACCGCCATATCAGCAAGCTGGTGGAACACAACAAGCCTGCGGATGTGATCACCATCGCGGAATCGCTGGAGAATAGCGCCAAGCTGGCCGATGCTGGAGGCCTCGCCTATCTGGGCGCACTGGCGCAGAACACGCCGAGCGCCGCCAATATCCGCCGCTACGCAGAGATTGTTCGAGAGCGTGCGGTATTGCGCAAACTGGTCGAGGTCGGCAGCGGCATTGCCGAGGATGCTCTCAATCCATCCGGTCGCTCGATGGCGCAACTGCTGGATGAGGCTGAGGCGAAGGTGTTCGAGATTGCCGAGGCAGGGGCGCGCGGCAAGCAGGGATTCGTCGAGATCCAGCCGCTGCTGACCCAGGTGGTGGAGCGCATCGACATGCTGTTCCAGCGCGATAATGCAAGCGACGTCACCGGCATCCCGACCGGCTTCACCGACCTGGACGAGAAAACATCCGGCTTTCAGGGGGGCGACCTGATTATCGTCGCAGGCCGACCGAGTATGGGCAAGACCGCTTTTTCCCTGAATATTGCGGAAAACGTCGCGATGCAAACCGGCCTGCCGGTCGCGGTCTTCAGCATGGAAATGGGCGGGTCGCAGTTGGTGACCCGGATGATCGGCTCGATCGGTCGCCTCGACCAGCATCGGATACGTACCGGTCGCCTGCTGGACGAGGACTGGCAGAAACTCACTTATGCGGTGGGCAAGCTCAACGACGCGCCCATCTACATTGATGAAAGCGCCGCGCTGACTTCGCTCGACCTGCGCGCGCGGGCTCGCCGCCTGCATCGCCAGTGCGGCAAGCTGGGACTGATTGTGGTCGATTACCTGCAACTGATGAGCGGAAGCGGCAAGGGCGGGGGAAGCGAAAATCGCGCTACCGAGATTTCCGAGATTTCGCGCGGCCTCAAGGCGCTGGCCAAGGAACTGGATGTGCCGGTAGTCGCGCTTTCCCAGCTCAACCGCAGCCTGGAGAATCGTCCCAATAAGCGCCCGGTGATGTCGGACCTGCGCGAATCCGGCGCCATCGAGCAGGACGCCGACCTGATCCTGTTCATTTACCGCGACGAAGTCTACAACTCCGATACCCAGGACAAGGGCATCGCCGAGATCATCATCGGCAAGCAGCGTAACGGGCCGATCGGCACGGTGCGCATGACCTTCCTGGGCGAATACACCCGCTTCGAGAATTATGCTCATGGGGGGCAATATTAGTCCTGAGTTCCGAGTCCTGAGTCCTGAGTCCACGGAGTGGGCCCTGCTCAGGACTCAGCACTCAGCACTCAGGACTGATTTATTATGACTCGTCCGCTCCAAGCTCAAATCGATCTCTCGGCACTCCGGCACAATCTTGGCGTGGCACGTGTCCACGCGCCGCAATCCAAAGTCATGGCCGTGATCAAAGCCAACGGCTATGGCCATGGCATGTTGCGGGTGGCCCGGGCGCTTGAAGCCGCCGAAGGTTTCGCCGTGCTCAATGTGGATGAAGCCATGGCGTTGCGCGAGGCCGGTTTCAACCAGACCATCCTGCTGCTGGAAGGATTTTTCAGCGCTGACGAGCTACCGATCTTGGCGGAATACCGTCTGGCCAGCGTCATCCATTGCCTGGAGCAGATCGAGATGCTTGAAATGGCCGGACTGCCGGTCAAGATCGAGGTGTTTCTCAAGCTCAACAGCGGCATGAACCGGCTCGGCTTCAGGCCCGAAGCCTTAGTCGCCGCGCTGCAACGCCTCCAAGCCGCGCGCGCGGTGGGCAGGGTTACGCTGATGACCCATTTTGCCTGCGCCGACGAGGCGCAGGGCGTCGCTGCCCAGCTTGCCTGTTTTGACAGCCTCGCCACGGGTCTGGATGCGCCGCGCAGCCTGGCCAATTCCGCGGCCATCCTGCGCTATCCTCAAGCCCACGGCGACTGGGTGCGACCCGGCATCATGCTTTACGGTTCTTCGCCCTTTGCCGATGCGAGCGCGGCAAGCCTCGATCTCAAGCCGGTGATGACCCTGACCAGCGCCATCATCGGGTTGCAGGAGCTACAGACGGGGGAAGCGGTCGGTTACGGCGCCGCTTTTCGTGCCGAACATCCGATGCGTGTCGGCATCGTCGCCTGCGGTTATGCCGACGGCTACCCGCGCCATGCCCCGACCGGTACGCCGGTTTTCGTCAATGGTCAGCTCAGCCGTACCTTGGGCCGGGTGTCGATGGACATGCTGTGCGTCGATCTTACCGGTATTCCCGGTGCCGGCATCGGCAGTCCGGTGACCTTGTGGGGCGAGGGATTGCCGGTGGAAGAGGTAGCGCGTGCCGCTGGCACCATCAGCTACGAATTGCTGTGCGCTCTGGCGCCACGGGTGCCGGTGGCGGAAGTCTGAACTCGCACTTACCGCTTGTCTTACACATTGCAGTGTGTAAAATTGCAATTAGATATAAGCTGGAGATTTACTATGGCGACCAATCTTGCAATTGACGATACCTTGATCGAATCGGCGCGTCGTCTCGGCCATCACCGCACCAAGCGCGAGGCCGTGACGCAGGCGCTGAACGACTATATCCAGCGGCTCAAGCAGCAGGAGATCATCGGCGAATTCGGCAAAATAGAATTCCAGCCGGATTACGATTACAAGAAACAACGCAACGCGGCGTGAAGGTTATTGTCGATACGACTGTCTGGTCGCTGGCGCTACGCCGCAATAATCCTGACGCGGATTCGGGAACCGTTGCAGAGCTGAAAAAGCTGATTCAAGATTTCCGTGTGGCAACGATTGGGTCTATCCGGCAGGAGTTGCTCTCGGGCATCCGTCATGTGGCGCAATTCGAAGAGCTGAGAGAAAAATTACGGGCCTTTCCTGATTTGCTTTTGACTGCAGCGGATTTCGAGGTTGCCGCGCAGTTCTTCAATCAATGCCGGGCAAAAGGCGTGCAGGGCTCCAACACGGATTTTCTTATCTGCGCCGTGGCGGCGCGCCGCGATATGTCTATTTTTACCACTGACATGGATTTCATGCGGTTCCACAAATACTTGGGCGTGAAGTTGCACATGCCGATCTAAACCAGGAACATGGCCAAACAAAAATCCATCTACACCTGCACCGAATGCGGCGGGCAGGCACCCAAGTGGCAGGGCCAGTGCCCGCACTGCATGGCGTGGAACACGCTGGTGGAAACCGTTGCCGAGGTCGCGCCGTCCGCCAACAGGTATAGCGCGCTGGCCGAACCCAGCCAGTTGCAGCGTCTGTCCGACGTGGAAGCGCTGGAAACGCCGCGCCAGACTACCGGTATCGCCGAGTTCGACCGCGTGCTCGGCGGCGGCC
>JAUYEK010000258.1 GCA_030691435.1 Sulfuricella sp.
TGTAGGGGACGTTCATCTGCTGCAGGGAATTGATGATCGCGCCGCCATCCCGGTCGGAAAGGTTGCTGTAAAGGACGCGGTAGTCTGGTGTCTTCGACCACATCCAGGCGCCGGAAAACAGCGCGATGACAGCGGCCAGCGCCAGCATCAGCCCAATTTTTTGGCCGCCGGATAAGCGGTTGAATTCTCTTAGACGGGCGAAAAGCGATTGCTGTGGTGCGACAGCCATATTATCCTAGAAACCTCAGTTGACCGCTCGACCAGATATTTAACAGCATGATTCAAATAATCTTTTTCATGATTTACCGTTTCACCCGGTGGGTGGGCCCGTCCAACTGAAGTTTCCAGGATTATTTTACACCTTGACTCCAAACTTGCGAGCGATTGAGCTTTGCCCCCGAACGAGGGAATACAGCGACGGCTAGTGCAGCGCTTTGCATCCCTATCAAACTTGCATGCTCATGACTTCGTGGTAGGCCGACACCAGCTTGTTACGCACCTGCACCATGGTCTGAAAGGAAATATTGGCTTTCTGCAGGGAAACCATCACTTCCTGGAGGTTGGCATTGGGATCGCCCTGCTCGAATGCTTTGGCCAGATTGGCAGAATCCTGCTGCGTGGCATTCACCTGATCCAGCGAAGCCTTGAGCAGCGCCGCAAAATCCGGCCCTTCTGTCGATGCAGAAGCGGGCTCCTGGCCGACAGCCAGAGCCGAGGCAGCGCGCAGCTGGCCGAGTAACTGGTCAATTCCCTGTGTAGTATTCATCGTCTTCAGGCCTCCAGCTCGAATTATAGCTGTTTATCCATTACGACGACCATTTTTTGCCCGTCGCAGCATAAAAATAAAGCACATTTCATGCCCAATTTTGTTGTCATTGACCCGTTTCTTCACTTTCTTCGCGGTACTGCTGCAGCTTGTAACGCAATGTGCGCTCGCTCATGCCCAGCTTTTCCGCGGCACGCTTGCGCGAACCGCTGACTGAAGCCAGGGTTTCCAGAATATGCGTCCGCTCCAGCGTTTTCATATCCACCGCTCCGCCGGTCGTGACCGCTTTTCCTGGTTGCGGCACGGCCAGTTCGGATTTGGGCAGAAGCAAATACTCTGTCTCCAGCATATCGCCCGGAGACAAAATCATGGCACGCTGGATGACGTTTTCAAGCTCCCTGATGTTACCCGGCCAGGCATATCGCGTCAATTGCTCGGCCGCCGCAGGGGACAGACCGATTCCGGGTCGACCCAGCGCGCCGCCCAAGCGACCGATCAGATGCTGGGCCAATGGCACGATATCCAGCGGACGCTCGCGCAATGGCGGCAATTCCAGGGGAAACACGTTGAGGCGATAATACAAATCCTCGCGGAA
>JAUYEK010000268.1 GCA_030691435.1 Sulfuricella sp.
CGTAGGAGCGGGCTTGCCCGCGATAGCAAGCATCGCATCGCGGGCAAGCCCGCTCCTACGCAGACTTTTGCCTGACCAAATCGTGCAACGCCTGTCGATCCAGCTTGCCTAGCGCATTGCGGGGCAACGCTGGGAGGCGGACAAAGCGCCGCGGGCGCATGGCACCGGTCAACTCGTTGCGGCACCATTCTTCCAGTGCTTCGTCATCCGCTTCGGCAACGACAACCGCTACCAGTAAATCGCCCCAGACATCATCCACCACCGAAGTCAGCGCGGCATCCGCGACGCCCGGGCAACGCTTCAGCACCTCCTCCACTTGCTGGGGATGGACGTTGGTGCCGCCGCTCACCAGCATGTCGTCATGGCGGCCCAGCACGGTCAGGTTGCCGTGCATGTCGAGAAAACCCAGATCGCCGCTGGCAAACCAGCCCTGAGCTAGCCCCAGCCCAGTTTGCCGCTGCGGGTTGGCGTAGCCTGCCATGACCGCAGCCCCACGGATGCGGATGCGACCGATGCCGGAAGTAGGCAGCCCGTCTTCGCCCACCACTTCCACTTCGAACCCCGGCAAGGGCGAACCGACTTGGCCAGGAGCCCAACCCTTCGGAATATCGCAGAGGGTCGCCACCTGGGAGCCGGTCTCGGACATGCCGTAGCTGGCGCATACCGGCCAGCCTGCATCGCGGGCACGTTCCGCCAGCGCTGCGGACAACGGCCCGCCGCCGAGCAGCGCAACCTTGAGCGCAGGGGGCGGCGAGCCGCGGCCTGCGCCCAGCAGCCGAGCCAGCATCGCCGGCACTAGTGAAATATGGGTGACGCGGTGTTTTTCCATATCATCCCAGACCCGTAGCGGGTCGAATCCCTCATGCAGCACCACCGCCGCGCCGGCCTCGGCGCAACGGTAGAGGATCGCCATGCCGCCGATATGGTAGAGCGGCAGACAGTCCAGCCAGGCATCCCCCGCTTGCAGCGGCAGGCGGCTGCGCGAAGCCAGCACCCCGGCCTGCAAATTCGCGCCGCCCAGCATCACGGCTTTCGGCTCACCCTGGGTACCGCTGGTCGCGATGAACAATTCGATGTCATCCGCTACCGACCCGCCAGCCGCTTGCAGCAACACCTCGCGCCGCTGTGGAGAATGCGCGGGATTAAGCGGGAAAAAGGCCCGTCCAAGCCGGGAAGCGGCATGGGCGGACAGCGCCACCTCGGCCATAGCCTCGGCCTGCAAGGCCAGAACGCCTCCCTGCGGGCATTCAAGCCGTTGTGCCAGGGCATGTAATCGATCAAGCAGTTGACGGTAGCTCAGGGTTTCGTCAGGCAAGATCAGCGCTACCGCATCGGGGTGGATAGCGGCCTCTCGATTGATCCAGGAAGCGAGCAGGTTCAAGGTGGTTTGTTGTAGTCGTTGCGACGTTATCTAACAGACATTGTCAGATCGTAAACTTCCGTTTTCGCCGAAGCGGGCGGTCTCGATCCCATTTAATGCGTGAACGACGTGGCATGGCCGTTCGAAAAGAAAAGCGAAGCTGGCCCCTTTAGCTATTAGCTACTGTTTCATTGAGACCTTCAGTTCTTTTGATGCTTACGGATTCGAGTTTCATGCTTTCGGCCTATCAATAATAAATTTCGGCATCAGGCCTTGCATTAACACATTTTTGATTAGCTTATTTACGCCTCTATCGCCCTAGCCAATAAGCAGGACGGCGGCGCTGGTGCGCAACAGCCAGCACAACGATGTGCGTTGGCATGACGCGATAAATGACGAAGAAGGGGAAGCGCTTCAATCCGGCTTTATGGATGTCGGGCGCGCCAACAATCGGATAAAAATTGGGCGCAGTGCAGATATGCGCCATTATCGAGTCGAACTCGATCAGGTAGTCTGCGCCCAAACCGGACAGTCGGTCTTCGTAAAAGGTGACGTTATCGTAATGCTCGCCAACAGCGGCGCGGTGAAACCGGTAATTCATCGCAGCAGCGCACGGGCAGCGGCACGCACTTCTTCGGCGGAAACGGTATCGACCAGTCCGCTGTCAATTTCCGCAGCGCGACGCAGTGCTTCGACGCGCCATGCCTCGGCAATCTCATCTTCGTTTTGCTCTTCAAGACTGAGCAGCAATTTGTGCGCGAGCTCGGCGCGTTGTTGCGGCGGCAGATGCAGTGCAATGTCTTCCACGGTGTCGATAGTCATGGCATTCCTCCTTGTTCAGTTCAGTAGCGATATGACATTTTGCGCGATGCGGGTTTGCAATTCCAGTGCTTCTACAGTTTATTCGGCTTTCGTCGCGCTATGCAGACAGGCGATGCCCAAGCTCAGGTTGCGGTAGCGCACATCGGCAAACCCGGCCTGCTCCATAGTGAGCTTGAACGCCTCCTGATCGGGAAATCGACGGATTGATTCGATCAGATAGGTATAGGCTTCCGGTTCGCGCGCGATCCATGCGCCCAGGCGTGGAATCACGGTGAACGAAAACAGGTCGTAGAAGGGTCTGATCGGGGCCCAGGGGCGGGAGAACTCCAGGCACAGGAAACGGCCGCCCGGCTTGAGAACGCGCAACACCTCTCTTAGCGCGTGTTCCAGGCTGGTGACGTTGCGGATACCGAAGGCAATGGTGATGGTGTCCACCGAGGAGGCGGCCAGCGGGATGCCCTCGCCGCTACCGGCGAGCCATGCAACGTGAGGGATGCCGCGCTCGCGACCGACGCCCATCATCGCCAGGCTCGGATCGCACACCATCACCCGGCGGTTGCCATCGGCCATCAGTCTGGCCACATCCCCGGTTCCGCCTGCCAGGTCGACAATGACTTGCCCCGGCAAAGGATGAGCGGCGCGTGCCAGGGAGCGCTTCCACAGGCGGTGGATGCCGAAACTCATGGCGTCGTTCATCAGGTCGTAGCGGCGGGCGACGCTGGCAAACACCCTGCGGATGCGGCGGCGCCGCTCGTCCTGATCAACGTCCTGGTAGCCGAAGGTATGGGAAAGATCAGGCATGATCGGTTGAACCCGGATTATCCATTAGCGCCAAAACCACTGTAGGAGCGGCGCCCTCGCCGCGATTTGCGACCACATTCGCGCCGGGGGCGGCGCTCCTACAGGTACGAGCATCCCAATGAACAATCTGGGTTAATCAATCTCAAGGCAAGTCGCCGCGACGGAACAACAAAAAGCCGCCGGTAGCCGCCAGCGTGCCCAGCACCACCGGATAGATCAAGGCATAAATCTTGAACAGCGGGCCGCCGAAGTAATCAAAAATGACGTAGGCCGCCGGGCCGATCACCACCAGTTGCGGGTCGAACAGCATCAGCGCGGCGGTGCGGAACACCTGGAGCGGGTTGGCCAAGGCTGCGGCGACGACCACTTCGGGCGAGACGTGGCCCTGAATCATGATGCCGAGGAGGATCAAGTCCAGGAACAGCAGCATGGTCAGCCAAACCAGGAAGGCCGCGCCCTGGGCGACGTCGGTCGAGCGCGCCAAGGTGGAAACCAGCATGCCGATGCCGAGGAAACACCAGGAAATGGATGCCAGCAAGCCAGTGTAATACAGGAACATCTCCCACGGCACCTCGACTTCCTTGATCATGGCCCAGCCGGCGGCCGCCGCCATTGCCACGAACACCGGCAGGAACACCACCAGGTAGCGCCCGACGATCTTGCCCCAGAACCAGGCGGAAAGCGAAACCGGCAGGGACAGCAGGTATTCGAACACGCCCGCTTCGCGGTCACCGGCCACCGAACGCACGGTGGTGATCAGCACGAAAATCGGCAGGATCGCCATGGACAGCTGGATGTAGGTGACCAGCAAGCGGGAAAGTCCGATGAA
>JAUYEK010000142.1 GCA_030691435.1 Sulfuricella sp.
CCGAAGAGATGCCCGCCGAGTTGGCGCTGCTGGTCGATGACTTGCGCTATAGGCTGGGATGTGCGGGAGTGAGCTTCGATGCGAAGCCTTTTGTGCCGCACATTACTTTGCTGCGGAAGGCCAACTGCAAAAAGAACCCGCTCCCGGCCGGGGAGGTCGAATGGCGTGTCGAGGATTTTGTCCTGGTCAGGTCGGTGCCGGGCGAGAGCGGATCGGCCTACGAGGTGGTAGGCCGCTGGCCGTTGTTATAGGTAGATGTATTTTTCCAGGTGGACTGCCAGTTCTTTTGGGGTGGCCTTGGTGTAATCCTTGTCCAGGCTTTCGCTGATCAGGCCGTGCACCTGGGTGCTGAACGTGTTGTTGAGCAGGCCGCGGAAGTGGGGCTCGGCGGCCACGATGAGGCGTTGGTACTGGTTGCCGGTGCGGCCATGCTCGATGTGGTGCGCGATTTCGCGGGCGAAAATCTCGTGCTCGTGCTGTTTCGGGTCGGTTGCCGGCTGGCGGGCGCCGTGGCCATTGCCGACGCTTTGCATGTGGCCGGAGCGGTCTGAGACAAGGTCGGAGGATTTTTTCCTGCTGTCGGGGTGGTCGAAGGCGGCGACCTTTTCCAGCCCCTTGCTGATTCCGGTGTTGGCGTAGAGTTTTGCTTCGCTGGCGTTTGCGACAAGTATCCAGGTGGTAGTCATATTGCCCTCTTTGAGTGGATGAACAAGACCAGTTTTAAGCGTATCACCTTATCGTATCGAGTCAAGGCTATGCCTTGATCTTACTCAAGCATGGCTTTCCTTGCGGCCTCGCGGAAGCCTTCCATGCTGATATCAGCGGGGTGAAGAATGAGGGCCTCGCCGAACTGGGCATAATGTTTCGCGGTGGATTTGTTGTAGGCGGGGTCGTAGTGTTTTACCAGCAGTTCCCCGACCAGTTCGTCCCAGGCCCGTCCGGCGGAGAGCGCCTGCCATTTCTGGATCACGCCCTTGCCGTGTATCCCGGTCAGGTGATCCAGTTTGTGGCAAAGCGCTTCCGGATTTTCGAGGAAATGGACGTATTCCTCCTTGAGCAGTGCGATGCGTTGTTCCTGTGCCATTTCGACACGGACGCACTGACCGTGTTGCCACATTTCCTCCAGCAAGGCGTCGGGCGCCCGAATATTGCCGATTTTTTTGCTTTCCGCTTCCACGTACACCGGATGGTCGGGGTCGAATTTTTGTAGTGCTTCCCAGAGTCGGCTTTCGAACAGTTTTTGAGGCGGCTGGTCAGCGTCGGGCAGGCTGCCCAGGATCGAGCCTCGGTGGGCGGCGAGTCCTTCCAGATCCAGCACCTGCGCGCCCAATTCATCCAGCGCGGCCAGCAGGCGGCTTTTTCCGGAACCGGTAGGGCCGCAGATAACCCGGTAGCGGAAGCGGGCGGGCAGGGTTTGCAGCGTTGCCAGCACCATGGTGCGGTAGGCTTTGTAGCCACCTTTCAACTGCTGGGCGCGCCAGCCGATCTGGTTCAGGATGTGTGTCATCGCGCCGCTACGGCTGCCGCCGCGCCAGCAGTAGACCAGGGGTCGCCAGCTTTTCGGCTTGTCGGAAAAATGCTGTTCCACATGGTCGGCGATGTTCCGCGCCACCAGCGCCGCGCCGATTTTCTTGGCATCGAAGGCCGAGGTCTGTTTGTAGATGGTACCGACCCGTGCGCGCTCCTCGTCATTCAGCACCGGAAAATTCACGGCGCTCGGGATATGGTCCTCGCGGAATTCGGAGGGCGAGCGCACGTCGATGATGTCGTCAAACTGGGCCAACTGTGCTAGGGTTAAGCCCTCGGCTGCAAGGGTGTTATGCCCGCGGTCATTGCTTGTGAAAATCATTGGGTATCAAGAGAAATTTAAAGGTCAAAAGATTATAGTATGGATGTCAAGTTAACAGAGTTCTCGCATGGCGGGGGCTGCGGCTGCAAAATTTCCCCGGCGGTTTTGAGTGAAATCCTCTCCAACATGCCGGAGGGGGCGAACTTTCCCGATTTGCTGGTCGGGATAGAATCCAGCGACGATGCTGCGGTTTACCGCTTGAATGCGGCGCAGGCGATTGTCGCGACCACCGATTTCTTCATGCCGATCGTGGACGATCCGTTCGATTTCGGACGCATTGCCGCCACCAATGCGATTTCGGATATCTACGCCATGGGCGCCCAGCCGATCATGGCGCTGGCCATCGTCGGCATGCCGGTCGGCAAACTGCCGGTCGAGGTGATCCGTGAAATCCTCAAGGGCGGCGAATCGGTGTGCGCGGCAGCGGGCATCCCGATTGGGGGCGGCCATTCGATCGATTCCACGGAGCCGATTTATGGCTTGGTGGCGCTGGGCATAGTCCATCCCGACCGGGTCAAGCGCAACGATCAGGCCCAGGCGGGCGATGCGCTGATTCTCGGAAAGGGTCTCGGCATCGGCATCATGAGCGCCGCACTGAAGAAAAACGAGCTGTCGGAGGAGGGCTATCGCCAGATGATCGCCAGCGCCACCCAACTCAACACGCCGG
>JAUYEK010000279.1 GCA_030691435.1 Sulfuricella sp.
GGCCCGGCGTGACGGTCACGGTCGGATTGGGGCTCCACTCGTCCTGCAGCCAGACACTCCAGTGCCTGTCCCAGGCCGTGTGGTTTTCGTTGGCAAGGCTATGAGATAGGCTCTCGTCGCGCTGGTGTCCGTTTTTCTCGATGCTGGCCGCGAGCACATGCAGCCCGGCGCTCCAGTCGAGGCGGAAGGCGCCGCCCAGATCGCGTTCCTTGCGGCGCATCTGCTCGTTGGACAGGGTGGCGACGCCGCCGGTGAGCGTGGTGCGCTGGGTATCGGCGTTTCGCTCGCCGTCGGAAAACGCCAGCCGTCCGGAATACTTGACGCCATCGCGCAACATCTCGCCGTCGGCGCGCAGGCGGTTGAAGGCATTGCGGCTGCGCTCGTTGTCCCGGCGCATAGCGCTGTCAGCCGGAACGGCGAGGTCGCTGCGCTCGAAGGCGCTGTCGCCGCGCCCGAAGGAGCGGAATATCGACGGCGAGAGGGTCAGGCTGTCGCTGCCGGATTTCCATGCCAGGCGCGGCGACATCACGAACTCCTCGGTCTTGCGGCCACCCTGCTCGCTGTCTTCCTGCCAGGTTCCGAGGCTGTCGCGACGGCTCACCTGACGTCCCGATGGCATGTCGTGGTGATTCAGCGTCACCGGCAGCAGCCAGGAAAACGTCTTGTCGCCGCCGCCCTTGGTGTAGGAGGTCTGCACAAGCGGCTGGCCGTCGCGAAAACCCACAGCCGCCTTGAAGGCGGTGGACTCGCGCGCCATCGGCCTGTTGAGCACCAGATTCACGGTCACCGGCGCGTTGCCGCCCACCTCCGCCGACGAGCCGCGCATGATCTCGACGCGCAGCAATTCGGTCGACGGCAGGCGACCGACGATGCCTTGGGCCATGCGCGCATTCCCGGGCATACGCTCCCCGTCGACCAGAATCTGCACCGAGTCCCGCACCATGCCGCGCGAGCGCAGCGCCATGGAGCCGTCGGCGCCCGGCGTGCCTACATCGACGCCTGGCAGCTTGCCCATCACGTCGCTGATCGTCAGCGCCCCCATGTTTTCGATGTCCTGGCGGTTAATGATGACTTTTTGCGTGGCGGCCTGGCGGCGTTCGGCGATGTCATCCTCGCTGGAGGAGGTGACTACCACTTCCTTGAGCGTGACCTCTTCGGCAGCCCAGGCTGATGCCAGTGCCAGGCAAAAAGGCAACAGGGCGAATCGTTTCATTATGAAGTCCTGAGTGGAAGCACGATAAAAAATCAGAAAGCCCGGATGAGTTGACTCATCCCGACCAGAATCAGCAACCCGGCGCTAAGCGCCTCGATGCGCGGGCGCCAGGGGCCCAACTGCTCGCGCAGGCGGGCGCCGAAATAGGCGACGCCGAGGCCGTATACCAGCGAAGGCACGAAGATGGCGCCGAGGCCGAAGCCGAAGCCGAGCAACAGTCCGCCGGCGGCATGGCCGGAGGCGGCCGCCGAGAACAGCACCACGCCCAGCGGCCCGCAGGGCGTCAGCGCCATGCCGGCGCCCATCAGGAACAGGCCGCCCGGCAACAGGGGCCGCGGTTCGGCGCCGAAGTCGAAGCGGCGCAAGGGCAGACCGCCGGCAGTGGGCGCCGCCGCAACGGCGCAGGCCGGTCTTCGCTGCCAAAAGAGCGCGAGGCCGACCATCAGGGCTGCGGCGCCGACAAGCAAGTGCAGTTGCGGCGAGGCCGCGGCGCTGTCCTTGACATAACGGCCGGCCCAGCCCGCCGCCGCGCCGAACAGCGAATAGCCCGCGAGGCGACCGAGAGACAGGGGCAGCACGACGCGCCAGGAGCGGCGCCAACTGAAATCGCGGGCAAGAAATACCGGCCCCAGGTAAGGCAGGCAGCTAACGAGACATGGGCCGAGGCCATAAACCAGCCCCAGGACCATGGCCATAGGCAGGCCGACGATGGTTTCGACGGGCATCAGGAGGCTTCGGCGAGAAACTCGTTGCGCGCCAGGATGGCGGCGCCAAAGGCGGTGGTGGTCTGGGGATGTTCCGGGACGACCAGTTCACGCCCCAGCTCGTCCTGGATGGCGGCCACCAGCCCCTTGTTCAGTGCGGGGCCGCCGTCGAAATAGACCCGGCCCTCGATGCCGACGCGCTTTGCCAGACGCACGGTGCGCTTGGCGATGGAGTAATGGATGCCCGCGATGATTTCTTCCTTGCCGTGACCGTTCGCCAGCAGGCCGATGATCTCGGACTCGGCGAACACGGTGCAGGTGCTGTTGATGGTCAGCGGCGCACCCTTGCCGTTGAAGTGATAGTCGCCCAGCTCTTCCAGGTCGATGTCCAGATTACGCGCCGCCACATCCAGAAAGCGCCCGGTGCCGGCGGCGCATTTGTCATTCATGGCGAAGTTGGACACGTTGCCGGTGTCGTCGATCTGGATCGCCTTGGAATCCTGGCCGCCGAT
>JAUYEK010000280.1 GCA_030691435.1 Sulfuricella sp.
GTCCACCTGCATCAACAGCGAAACCAGTTCGGGCGACTCGTGTACATAGACGCCTGCATCCCTGGCGCGTTCGATGATCGCCTCGGCCAGCAAGCCGCGGCCTTTCGCCACCACTTGAGGCGCTGCCTTGCCGGCGCTGTAAGCCAGCGCGACCGCAAGGTGCGGGCTATCCGGCTTTTTCATGCCGATCCACCGACATGGCCAGCACCTTCAGGCCGGAAGCCTCCATCGAGCTGCGCAGCTTGTCCTGCGCGCCTCTCATCGCTTCCGCCGTACCCGCATCCGCCGCCTTGAGATCGATGCGCAAGCCCTGCGGGGTAAATGCCAGTGTTGCCTGGACATCGCCCAGCCTGGGCAGTTGAAGGCGCAAGCTGGTCTGCCAGTGAGGCATTTCCACCTCTCCCACCCCCCCCTCGCGCGCGTTCCGCTCCTCCACCCGCCATTCCATCGGCTGCCCCTGCCACACCTGTCCTTGCCACACCAGCTGGCGGGAATCGAGCGTCTGCAACTGCTGCTGAACCAGGGCAACGGCCTCGGCGTGGACCGGCAGCCTGCCTGCGCCCTGCATCGACGCGCTTTCCGGCTGGGGCGGAAGCGGAGCATTGTGAGCGGAACCCATTAAAGCGCTGCCTGAACGCGCGGCAGTCTGAGCATCCCTTGGGCCGGTTTCGGCCACCCCACCCTGGGCGGAATAAATTAAAGCCCGGTCCGGCTGCGAAACGGACGGGGATTTTCCCGAGCCGGTTTCGGTCATCGCCCCTTGAATAGAATCGATTAAGGCGCTTTCCGGGAGAAATGCAGCCTGAGCCTTGCCTGGGGCGGTTCCCGCCGCCGCTGCCGCAAGGCTGGCGATATTCGGCGAAAGCCTGCCCTGCGGCTCCCGCAGCAAATCCGTCAGCTTCCTCTCGCCGGCGACCCATTGCGCCTGGTGCGACTCATAGAACAAGCCGCTCTGGGACAAAGTATTGCGCAGAGAGACGGCGAACTCCTTGATATCGGATGGCGCAGCGGAAAGCAGCGGAGCCGTCTTGTTGAGAGGAGCCGCCTGTGTTTCCGCCTGGTCGGAAATTTTTTGCAGCAGTGCGCCGAGATAACGCACCGAATCGCTGAGGGTAACTTGCGGCTTGGCATCGACCGCAAGGTTGTTGCCTGCCGCGACAGGCAAATCGCGGGTGAGCGCGAAGGTGAGGCGAGGCTGGTTGGAAACAAAGGTCAGTTCGACCTGATCGCCAGGCTGGGTATTGCGGGGCAGATTCATGTCCAGCGCCATATCGCCGACTTGCACCTGGAATCGCCCGTTCGGCAGGCTGGCCAGCACCATGGCCGTCAGGCGCTGGCCGGGCACCCATTGGGCTTCCTCCAGCGGAGTCTGCGCGACCTCGATGAGAGGTGGCGCGGAGGTTTTAATCAGCAGTTGCAGCTGATTTAGAACGTCGTTATGAATCATGGGGATTGATTACGGTGCAAGGCGACGATCAGCTCCGCCTCGCCGCGTGAAATGCCGCAACGGGCCGACACCTCGTTCACGTTAAGCCCCTGCTGCGCCATCTGGATCGCGTGGGTATAAGGGGTCGCCGCAGCCTGCTGGGCCTTCAGTTGCTCAATCTCCTTCTGCAGCCTGTCGACCCGCTCCTGCAACTGAGTAAACTCCAGCTCCAGGGATTGCACTTCACGGCTTTTGGCATGGGCTTCCGCCCCTCTTTGCCAAATCCGCCATCCACGAGGCTTGGCAGAGCGCATCAACAACAACATCTCGGCGATATAAACCGCCAGCACCAGCACCGCGCCTATGAGCAATTCACGCCAGGTAATAACAAAGGATTCCAAATTGGATCTCAGCTTAAAAAATGATCCACCATATCATTTTGCATCCAGTTTGCACAGGACAGCCAACACCCTTGTTTCATATTTTGTAGGAGCGGCGCTAGCCCCCTCTCTAACTCTCCCCCGCTCGCGGGGGAGAGG
>JAUYEK010000281.1 GCA_030691435.1 Sulfuricella sp.
AGTAGCGCCTGGTCGAACAGGATGTGGCTCCAGTCGCTGAATTTGTCGCTGTCGGTCTGGTCTTTCAGGCGCTGCACCAGCGCGTGCTTGGGGTTGATTTCCAGCACCGGTTTGGAGGTCGGCACGTTCTGGCCCGCGATAAACAGGCTTTCCACGGTTTGCCCATCCCGAGTCTTAATTGCAAATCCAAATTTCTGCATGGTCAACTCCTGCACAGTCAGCCGTAGAAGACACCTAGAATACCGTGTCCACCCCTCCAGGGGCTTTATTTTCCAGGCTGAAACCACCTTTCAGTGGTGCCGTAATTCAGCAAGTTAAGCGCCAAACTTACGGCGCTGAATTTAAAAAATACCATAATCCGCTATTTTATCAAGCATTTTTTATCCCAGATTATCCATTATAGCCACAAACACCGCTGTGGGAGCGGCGCCCTCGCCGCGATTTGCGGTCGCATTCGCGCCGGGGGCGGCGCTCCTACATGCACGAGCATTCCAATGGACAATCTGGGTTTATTGCACCCCGGCTAATTTCCTCCGCGAGAGTTGTGGCATGAGCGTCCCACGCGCTACAATCTCCGGCCCCACCTTCATTCCAGAACAGGTATGCGATGATCCTGATCCTCTCCCCCAATACCCCCACCGAGAACAGTGAATATCAGCAGTTGCTGGCTTATCTCGGGCAGCTCCCCAGAATCAGCTTTCGCGTTCACCAAGAGAGCGGCGCCCAGCAGGTTCTGACCGAGATTTACCTGATCGGCGACACCGCCTCGCTGTCGCTGGAAGACATGGAAAGCCTGCCCTGCGTCGAGCGCGCGGTGCGGGTATCCGAGGAATACCGCGTGCTGGGGCGACACAAGGACGACCTCCGCCCCACCCACTTCGAGTACAACGGCGTGCGCTTCGGCCAGGACAACCTCAACGTCTTCGCCGGCCTGTGCGCGGTGGACACGCCGGAACACGTCGAGATGATGATGAAGGCGCTGCGCGATCACGGCCAGGTCTGCACCCGGATGGGCGCCTACAAGCCGCGCACCAGCCCCTACGCCTTCCAGGGCCACGGCAAGGCCTGCCTGCCCTGGGCGTTCGAGCTGGCGGGCAAGTACGGCATCAAGGTGATCGCCATGGAAGTCACCCACGAATCCCATGTCGAGGAAATCCGCGAAGCGCTGAAGCAGACCGGCAACCCCACCGGCGTGATGCTGCAGATCGGCACCCGTAACACCCAGAATTTCGAACTGCTGAAAATTGTCGGTCGCCAGCGCGAATTCCCGGTGCTGCTCAAGCGCGGCTTCGGCATCACCCTCGACGAATCGCTCAACGCCGCCGAATACCTGGCCTCGGAAGGCAACCGCAACGTGGTCTTCGGTCTCCGGGGGATGAAAACCATCCTGGGCGACCCGCACCGCAACCTGGTCGATTTCGCCCACGTGCCTGTGGTCAGGCGCCTGACCCGGATGCCGGTATGCGTTGACCCGTCGCACTCGGTCGGCACGCGCTACCGCGCCCCGGACGGCCTCCAGGAAATTTTCCACGCCACCCTGCAAGGCGTGCTCGCGGGCGCCACCATGATCCTGGAGGACTTCCACCCGGCACCCGCCAAGGCGCTGGTGGATGGGCCGCAGGCGCTGCTGATGGAG
>JAUYEK010000286.1 GCA_030691435.1 Sulfuricella sp.
TACCCTCGATGTAGCGCACTTCGCCGTTCTTCACCGTGACGCGGATGCCGCAGCGGCAGGCGCACATATAGCAAGTGGTATTCTTGACCTCGATGCGGTCCTTTGAATTTTCCGTATGACTGGCTGATTGTTGCATGATTATTTTCTCGCCAAGCCGGTGAGCCCCGGTAATGTAGGTTGGGTTAGGCGCGGCTTTTTGCGCCGTAACCCACCAGAAGTAGGCGCCTCTAGGCGACAGACCTAAACCTTCCTTCTAAATGTTGGTTTTGCCTTAGGGGTGCCTCACCCCTCTCCCCAACCCTCTCCCACAAGGGGAGAGGGAGCAATAGTGAGATCGCAAGGATCTTCACCGTGGTTGTATTCCGCTGAAGCGGAACAACACACGCGAAAGAGCGCTTGTTTCGATCTGAGACTGATTTTACAGACATTATGAATTCAGTTTGTTCACATTTATTTATACGTATATAAGAATTTTGATACCGTCTAATATGCATACCGAATCAAAATTCGGCGGCGCCCGAACGGGCAAAGAGAAGGGGGATTGTAAGATGGCGGAGAGGGTGGGATTCGAACCCACGGTAGGTTTGAACCTACGCCTGATTTCGAGTCAGGTACATTCGACCACTCTGCCACCTCTCCGCAAGGGCTGCATTCTACCAGTTCAGGGAGGATAGTTGAACCTGAAACATGGACAAAGTCGCCAAAGAAGGTCAAACTTTTGCCATGCGCCTGTTTATTCCGCTCATCCTTGTGCTGGGAATGGGGTCGTGCAGCATTCCAGAGACCCCCATCCCGCCGGTGCAGGAAAGCCACGAATTGGTGGTTCTGACCCGCAACAGCCCCACCACGTATTACGAGGATGCGCATGGCAATTATGCCGGGCTGGAATACGACCTGGTCAACCTGTTCGCCCAAGAGCTCGGTGTCAATGCCCGGTTCGTCGTCTCCACCGAATTCAACAGAATCATCCCCACCCTGGCCAGGAAGCAGGCACATCTGGTTGCCGCGGGACTAACCATCACCCCGGAACGGGGAAAAATCGTCCGCTTCGGCCCAGCCTATCAAACCGTTCAGCAGCAAATCGTTTACAACAATCTCACCTTGAAGCCCCGCGACATTGGAGATCTGATCGGAAAAAGAATCGAGATCATCGCCGGCAGCAGCTACGTGGAAAGACTCAAGCAGGCCAGGAAAAAATCCCCGAAGCTGGAATGGCACGAAGTCAAAGCCATGGAAACCGAGGAATTGCTGGAGAAAGTGGCGAATGGCGAAGCGGACTATTCCGTCGCCGACTCCCATTTGGTTTCCATGGCGCAGAATTTCTTTCCCGACCTGGGGGTTGCCTTCAACCTGGGCAAGCCGGAGCAATTGGCCTGGGCATTTCCGAAGGACGGCGATCCCTACCTGTACGACAAAGCCCAGAAATTTTTCGACCGCATCCACAAAGACGGCACGCTGCGGCGCCTGCTCGACCGCTACTACGGCCACATCGAGCGACTGAACCGCATCGACGTGGTCACCTTCCTGGAAAAAATGAATTCGACCCTGCCGAGCTACCGGAAACTGTTCCAGCAGGCGCAGGAAATCACCGATATCGATTGGCGGCTGATTGCCGCCCTGGGCTACCAGGAATCCCACTGGGATCCCCTGGCCACCTCGCCGACCGGCGTGCGCGGCCTGATGATGCTGACCTCGGACACGGCCGACCACCTGGGAGTCAACGACCGGCTCGATCCGAAGGAAAACATTCCGGCGGGCGCCAGCTACCTTCTCACTCTGAAGGAAGCACTGCCGCAGCGCATTCCCGAGCCGGACAAGACATGGATAGCCCTGGCCGCCTACAACACGGGGATGGGCCACCTGGAGGACGCGCGGATACTGGCGCAACAGAACAAGCTCAACCCAGACTCATGGGCCGATCTGAAGAAAGCCCTGCCGCTGTTGAGCAAGACCGCCTACTACACCTCCCTCAAGCACGGCTATGCACGTGGCGGCGAAGCCGTGATTTTCGTGGAAAATATCCGCAACTATTACAACATCATGATGAAATTCGAACCTGCCTATAAATCCCCGTATCCCGCACTGACTACCTCAAAGGGTGGACTCAGGCTTGCAGCTTCTCCAGCCCACCCAAATAAGGACGCAAAGCTGAAGGCACGGTAACGCTGCCGTCCGCGTTCTGGTAGTTCTCCAGGATCGCCACCAGCGTCCGGCCAACCGCCAGACCGGAACCGTTTATGGTATGCACCAACTCCGGCTTGCCTTTTTCGTTGCGGTAGCGCGCCTGCATGCGCCGCGCCTGAAAAGCCTCGAAATTGCTGCATGAGGAGATTTCCCGGTAAGCGTTCTGCGCCGGTAGCCACACTTCCAGATCGTAAGTCTTGGCCGCCGAAAAACCGATATCGCCGCTGCACAGCGCCATCACCCGGTAGGGCAGTTCCAGTTTTTTCAGGATGGCTTCAGCCTGGCCGGTCAACTCTTCCAGCACTTCGTAGGATTTCGAGGGATGAGCGATCTGCACCAGCTCCACCTTGTCGAA
>JAUYEK010000297.1 GCA_030691435.1 Sulfuricella sp.
CACCCTACCATGAGCCTGAAGTTGCGCAATGCGGATCGCCGCCGGCGGATGGGAGTCGTAGAACGCCGAATGCAGCGGATCGGGCGTGAGCGTTGCGGCGTTGTCGTTGTAGAGCTTGACCAGCGCCCGCACCAGATCGTCGGCGCTGGCATTTTTCGCGGCGTAGCGGTCGGCCTCGAATTCGTGCTTGCGCGAGTAGAAGCTCATCAGCGGCTGGAGCAGGAAGGTGAATACCGGCATCGCCAGCAGGAACAGCAGCAGCGCCGTGGCAGTGCCTGGCGTGGCGACGCCGAGGCCGTGGTAAAACCATTCCTTGTCCATCAGCCAGCCGAGCAGCCCCAGTCCGGCCAGGCTTATGACAGCCATCAAGACGATGCGCTTGAGGATATGACGGTGCTTGAAGTGCCCGAGTTCGTGGGCCAGCACCGCGACGATCTCGTCCGGGCCGAGGCGCGCCAGCAGGGTGTCGAAAAACACGATCCGCCGGGATTTGCCGAAGCCGCTGAAATAGGCGTTGCCGTGGGTGCTGCGCCTGGAGCCGTCCATTACGTAGAAGCCCTGCGCGTGGAAGCCGCATTTCCGCAGCAGCTGTTCGACTCGCTGTTTCAGCGTTGTGTCCTCAAGCGGCGTGAACTTGTTGAACAGCGGCGCGATGAAGGTGGGGTAAACTGCCAGCACCAGCAGGTTGAATCCCATCCATGCGCTCCATACGTAGAGCCACCAGTATTCGCCCATTCGTCCCATCAGCCAGAGCACGCCGAGCAACAGTGGAATGCCGAGCGCCGCGCCGAGCAGCATCTGCTTGGCGAGGTCGGCGAAAAACAGCCCGACTGTCATCTTGTTGAAACCGAAACGTGCATCAATACCGAAGGCGCTGTAGAACCCCAGCGGAATTTCAACTAAAGTTAAAATAGCAAATGCGCTCAGCATTAGCGCCGTACCCTGCCACAGCCCCGATCCGGGCAGGCCGTGCCACAGTCCGTACAGCGCCTCGATCCCGCCGCCCAGGGTAAAGGCCAGTAGCAGGGCGGTTTCCAGCGCGAGATGCAGGTTGCCCAGACGGGTTTTGGCGATGCTGTAATCGGCGGCTTTCTGGTGCGATTCCAGGCTGACGCGGTCGGCGAAATCCTGCGGCACGCTGGCACGGTGTACCTGGATGTGGCGGATATGGCGTTGTGCGAGCCAGTAGCGCAAGAGTACGGAGATTGCCAGCGCGGCGAGGAAGATCAGGGTAAATGTCATGGAGTCACGGGGGGTTTCGGGCTAAAATGCCCGTCTTTAGGTTACTGGGTTTCCATTATGGCACAAGACAGCAATCGCCTCATCTGGATCGACATGGAGATGTCCGGGTTGGTTCCCGAGCGGGAACGCATCATCGAAATCGCGCTGGTGATCACCGACTCCAATCTGGAGACCATCGCCGAAGCGCCGGTTCTGGTGGTGCACCAGTCCGACGAAGTGCTGGATGGTATGGACGCCTGGAACAAGGCGACCCACGGCAAATCCGGCCTGATCGACAAGGTCAAGGCATCGAAACTGGACGATGCCGCCGTCGAGGCGCAGCTGCTCGAATTCCTGAAGGAATACGTGCCGGCGAAGAAATCGCCGATGTGCGGCAATTCGATCTGCCAGGATCGCCGTTTCATGGCGAATTACATGCCCAAGCTCGAGGATTATTTCCACTATCGCAACCTCGACGTGAGCACACTGAAGGAACTGGCCAAGCGCTGGAAGCCGCAGGTTTACGGTGGCTTCAAAAAGGAGAACAACCATACCGCGCTGGCCGATGTGTATGAATCCATCGGCGAGATGAAGTATTACCGGGAACATTTCCTCCGGCTGGAGTAACCTGGAAAAGCAGTTGTCCACGAAATTCACGAAAACCAAAAGTAGGCGCCTCTAGGCGACACGAACAGATTCAAAGGGCTGCAAACCGAGAACAAAAACCCGATGGGTGAGCCGCATGAACTAATGCAACGTATTGTTTTATTTCGTGTCTTTCGTGAATTTCGTGGACGAATTGCCGTTTTTAGCAAAGATTAAGGAATCAGCATGAAGCAGGGCACCACTTTCGTCATCGAGGTCAACCCGAAGATTCCGCGCAAGCTGCTGCGCCTGGAGGAGCTCGCCAATAACCTCTGGTACGGCTGGGACAAGCCGACCCGGACATTGTTCGCGCGCCTTCATCCCGGCTTGTGGGACGCGGTCGGACACAACCCCAAGGTGTTCCTGCGCCGGGTGGACGAAAAGCGCTTGGCGGAAGCGGCGGAGGACCAGGTGTTCCTGGCCACCGTCAACCGCGTGCTGTCGGCTTACGATACCTACCACAACGAGCCGCTGCGTCGCGGCAGCAACCACGAACAGTTCAAGGAAGGCGATCTGATCGCCTATTTTTGCGCCGAATTCGGCTTTCACGAAAGCTTCCCGATCTATTCCGACGGCCTCGGCATCCTCGCCGGCGACCA
>JAUYEK010000302.1 GCA_030691435.1 Sulfuricella sp.
TGATTCTTACCGGCATGGGCAAGGACGGCGCCAAGGGGATGCAGGAGATGAAGCAGGCAGGCGCCTTCAACTTCGCCCAGGATGAAGCCAGTTGCGTGGTGTTCGGCATGCCCAAGGAAGCCATCCTCACCGGCGGCGTCGATGAAATTGTGCCACTGCAGGACATGGCTGCGCGAGTTATGGCATACTTGAAAAGTCTGGGCACACGCGCCTTCCGGGTTTAGACTAGAGGCTAGGGAAAACTTGGCACGTAGCGCCACAAAACCCCACTAGCCTCTGGCCTCTAGCCTCTCGCCCCTAGCCTCTTTTTTACTGAAAGGAAAAAACATGCAGATAACCATAGAAAAAAAGGGCGAAACCGCCAGGCTAACCCTCAATGGCCGTTTCGACTTCAGTTCCCACCGCGAATTTCGCAATGCCTGCGACGAGGCTTTGCAAACACCCGAGATCAAGGAAATCGAAGCGGATTTCAGCCGTGTGGATTACCTCGACAGTTCAGCCCTGGGCATGCTGTTGCTGTTGCGCGAGAAAGCCCAGAACGCGAACATGAAGATCTCGCTGACGAACTGCACAGGCCTCGTCCGGCAGGTACTCGATGTGGCAAACTTCCAGAGACTGTTTACCATCAGCTAGCCCGGATATTTCATAAACATCGCCAGATTGAGAAGATTACTCGTAGGAGCGGGCTTGCCCGCGATTAACCCGTTATCCAGTCCTTCCAGGACTGTTCGCGGGCAAGCCCGCTCCTGCAAAAGCCGTCAGCGTGATCGCTCCGTTTTTATGAAATATCCGGGCTAATATAGCCGCACGGAGACACATGGACAAACCACTCAATATTCTGGTCGCTGACGATACCGAAACGAATCTGGCGCTGATCAGCGCATTCATTTCCAGGCTTGGCCACACCGCGATACTGGCGAGAAATGGCCAGGAAGCAGTCGATTTGTACCGTAATTCATCGCCTGACATGGTCTTGATGGATGTCATGATGCCGGTCATGGATGGCTACCAGGCCACTGCCGAAATCAGAAAGCTGGCCGGCAACCAGTGGGTGCCGGTGATCTTCCTCAGCGCGAAAGCCCAGGACAGCGATCTGGTCAGGGGGCTGCAAGCCGGGGGTGACGATTACCTGACAAAACCCGTCAACCTGACGATCCTGCAAGCCAAAATCATGGCGATGCAGCGCATCGCGGTAATGCAGCGCGAATTGGCCGATAGAGCGGAACAACTGGCGCGCCACCATGCGGAAAACGAACGCGAACAAAACCTTGCCAAGCACCTGCTGGAAAGGATCATTCGAGCCCACAAACCCAATGACCCGACGGTTGAGAGCCTGATCCTTCCGGCAACACGCTTCAGCGGCGACATCATCGCTACCGAGTTCACGCCCAACAACATATTGCACGTCATCCTGGCCGATAGCGCCGGCCACGGCCTGTCCGCCGCGCTGAATGTGCTGCCTGTAGTCGAGGTGTTTTACGGCATGACGAAAAAAGGCTACAGCCTTCCAACCATCGTCCGGGAACTCAACAGCAAGATCAAGCAGCTCATGCCGACGGAGCGCTTTGTTGCCGCCGCGCTGGCCGCCATCAATTTTTCGGAACGCACCATCGAGGTCTGGAACGGCGGCATGCCGACCGCCTGTTTTGTTGATAATAATGGCAAAATCATGCGGGAATGGCGGGCGACACACCCGCCGATGGGGATCATGAGCGATGCAGATTTTATCCAAAAAACCGATATTTTCCACTGGAACAAGCATGGGCGTTTGTTTCTTTACTCGGATGGCCTGGTTGAGGCGGAAAACGATGCCGGCGAACGCTTCGGCGCCGACCGCGTCCTGCAGGCTCTGAAAGAGAAGTGCGACCAGGGGCAATTCTGGTACCTGGTTTCTGCGGCGAACAAGTTCATGGGCCTGGAAAATCCGGCGGATGACATCTCCATTGCCGCCATCCACTGCCCGATGGCTCCTGTGGGCGAAGGCACCGTTCAACCCGAGCGACCATCCGCCACCCCGGTCGAACCGAGCGAATCGAGGCTGGCAGTCAAGCTCGGCCCGCCGGAACTCAAGTCCTTCGATGTGTTGCCATGGCTGATCAACTGGCTGAATCAGTTGCGTTTCAGCCAGCGGCAATGCCAGGAAATGTTCCTGATTCTTTCCGAGCTCTACAACAATGCCCTGGATCATGGCGTATTGGCCCTGGATTCCAGATTGAAACATCAGGAAGACGGTTTCGGCCTCTACCTCGACATGCGCGAAGAACGCCTGGTTGGACTGCAACATGGATCAATCGAAATCGAACTGGAACGAGTGCAGGAAAACCAGGTTCCCTGCCTGAAGTTGCGGATCATGGACAGCGGCAGCGGGTTTTCCGTTGATTCCGTACTGAATGCGGATATTTCATCCAGCACCAGACCCGCCGGGCGCGGCATAGCACTGGTCAAAGTCCTGTGCGCCGAA
>JAUYEK010000315.1 GCA_030691435.1 Sulfuricella sp.
GATGGAGGCTTCCGAGCGGTTCTGGATGATGCGTCCTTCGTGTTCGGTGATCGAGCAGAAGGTGCAGCCGCCGAAGCAGCCGCGCATGATATTGACCGAAAAGCGGATCATTTCGTAGGCCGGAATCTTCGCATTGCCGTAGGTCGGGTGCGGGCGGCGGTTGTAGGGCAGGTCAAAGACGCCGTCCATCTCTTCGGTGGTCAGCGGAATCGGCGGCGGGTTGATCCACACGTCGCGGTCGCCGTGGGCCTGCACCAGCACGCGGGCGTTGCCGGGATTGGCTTCGAGATGCAAGACGCGGTTGGCGTGAGCGTACAGGACGGGGTCGTCCCGCACCTGTTCGAATGAGGGCAGCCGGACTACGCCCTGGGTGCGATCTGGCTTCTTCGGCGGGTGAAACTGAACTGTCTGCGTTTCGCCTTCGGTTGCACAGGCGGCCGCAGAGGTGTCCAGGTAAGGATTAATGTGCGTTGCTACCTTGCCCGGTGTATCCACTGAGGTCGAGTCGATGACTTGCCTGCCTTCGGGTATGTCCTTGAGCAAAATGGCCGTGCCGCGCAGGTCGTTGATGCTGGCGATGGGTTCGCCTTTCGCCAGACGGTGGGCCAGTTCCACCAGCGCCCGTTCGGCGTTGCCGTAGAGCAGGATGTCCGCCTTGGAATCCGGCAGGATGGAGCGGCGCACTTTGTCCGACCAGTAGTCGAAGTGGGCGATGCGGCGCAGCGATGCCTCGATGCCGCCGATCACCACCGGCACGTCGGCGTAGGCCTCGCGGCAGCGCTGCGAATAGACGATCACTGCCCGGTCGGGGCGCTTGTTGCCTTCGGCGTTGGCGGTGTAGGCGTCGTCGGAGCGGATCTTGCGGTCGGCGGTATAGCGGTTGACCATCGAATCCATGTTGCCGGCGGTGACGCCGTAGAACAGGTTGGGTTTGCCCAGGGCCTTGAAGGCGGCCGGGCTGTGCCAGTCGGGTTGGGCAATGATGCCGACACGGAAGCCCTGCACCTCCAGCAGCCGCCCGACCAGCGCCATGCCGAAGCTGGGGTGGTCGATGTAGGCGTCGCCGGTGACCAGGACGATGTCGCAACTGTCCCAGCCGAGCTGATCCATTTCGGCGCGCGACATCGGCAGAACGGGTGCCGTGCCGAAGCGCTTGGCCCAGTATTTGCGATGGGAAAAGATGTTGCGGGCAGTTTCCATGGGGGGCCTATTCTACGCGATAGGCTATCGGCACGCGAACCGGCGGAATGTTCCGCTGTGTTAACCCGGATGTTTCATCCGAGAAACCGTTTTTATCCACAGATGAACACGGATTAACACAGATAAAACAAGGTGTTGTTGAAGATTTGCGGCTCACCCGAAAGGGGATTAAGATGAGAAGGGTAACTCATTGATAATCTGTGTATATCTGTGTTAATCCGTGGCTGAACTGCTTTTTATAGGTTCATTAGTCGTAGCGCAGGAAATTTTCCGCCACGGTGTCCTGGCCGTAACGGCTGATCAGGGTTTCAATTTCTTCCTGCAGGGTTTCGTCTTCGTCCGGGTCGATGATGCCATCCCCGACCAGGCGCGCGACCAGTCCATGCAGCATGGCATCCCGTGCCATGCCCAAGGTCGGCGGGGTGCTGGCGCCGGTGTCCATCAATGCCGAGATGATGCGAGTCAGGCTTTCGCTGGCCTTGACGGTGATGAAATCGATGGCGGGGGCATCGTCCCCGAATTGCTCGATCAGGTCATCGATTTCCTCAAGGAATGAACGGTTCTGGTCGAAATGCAGGCGATCGGCTTCGGACTGCTCTCCATCCGTCGTGCTGGCGACAATCTCCCGAACCAAGCCGAGCGTAGGCGCTTCGTCGGCGTCCGGATCGTTGGCTGCGGCTTCCAGGATTTGCGACAACTCATCGCTCACGCTGCTGGCGATATCGATAAACGGCTTCATGTTCAACCCTTCCGGTAGCCTTCTTGTTTTCATTGTAGGACAAACTGGGGCATTGCGATGAGCCGGTTATCTGTTCGGTGAACGTAATACTCAAGGCTGAGCGTTATCGAGCCATAGCACCGCTGTAGGAGCGGCGCCAGCCCTCCCCTCCGCGCCGGGGCGGCGCTCCTACATGCACGAACATTCCAATGGACAATCTGGATTAAACTGTTGCGGTTTACGTCCAGCGGAAACCCAGCTTTTCCACTTCCGTCTTGAGATGGTTCATCGCCTCGATGACTAGTGGCCGCGATCCCCGCAAGCCGAATTCCACCTTGCGTTCGCCCCCCTCGCCGATGTGGGGCAGGCTGGAAAAGCGCAGGCCGGGGTAGCGCCGGACGAACTCGTTCATCAGGTCGAGCAGCGGGCTTTCCATGGCGTCCAGCACGGTGATGATGGCTTCGGCTTCCGGCGCCTGGTCGCGGATATCGGGGTAGAGCGTGTCCAGCACCCAGTCCGTCATCGGCCAGGCCATCTGCGGAAAGCCGGGCAGGAAGTGGTGATGGTTGAGGGAAAAACCGGGGATGCGGTTGAACGGGTTGGGGATGATGCGGCTGCCCTGCGGCAGGTCGGCCATCAGGATGCGTCTTGGATAGGCTTCCGCGCCGAAGCGCGCCTCGATTTCCGCCACCGCTTCGGGGTGGCGGTAGAGCGGTACGCCGGCCGCCTCGGCCGCACACTGCCGGGTATGGTCGTCGGGGGTGGCGCCGATGCCGCCGAAGCTGAACACGATGTCGTCCTGCGGCAGGGTCTGGCGCAGGGTTGCGACGATGAGCGCGGGGTCGTCGCCGATAATGCGGCACCACTTGAGTTCCAGCCCGCGCTGCGCCAGCGTTTCGATCACGTGCTGGAAGTGCCGGTCCTGGCGCTTGCCGCTCAGCAGCTCGTCGCCGATGATGATCGCGCCGAAATTCATTTTAGAGCCTCCTGTTCGCCTGCGAACAGGATGGCAAGGCTGACATTTTCGTTCGACATGGCGGCATTATAACGATCATGGCGGCATGTTGGGCGACTGTGACTTCTCCGCCATCATTTCCGCCACTTCTTCGTATTTGCTCAGGTGATCGGTGTTGATCGTCAGGTCGAAGGCGGTGGGGTCGTTGAGCCGTTTCTTGAAAACTTCCCAGACAAACCTGGATCTGCCGTCACTGACGCGGGCAACTTCCTTACGCGCATCATCCAGGCGGATCTGGCGTTTATGCGCGATCCGCTCGGTACAGGTTTCCGGGGAGGCGATAATCCTAAAAACCGCAGTTAGCCACAGAGTTCACAGAGAACACAGAGAGAACAAGGTATTACGGTACGTTCCTCTGCACCCGACGGGTGACTGACGACAATCCGACAAGATATTGATTTTCCTCTGTGAACTCTGTGTTCTCTGTGGCTAACTGAGTTTTTTAGGATAAACGATCCCCCGCCACCACCAGGAACGAGCCCCAAGGCCAGCGGCCGGGCAATGCCTGTTCCACCCGGCGGCCCAGCCAGCCGTCGAAGGGCAAAAACACGCCGCTGCGGATGGCCAAATTGGCCACTGGCAGACCCTCCAGCAGAGCCAGAATTTCCTCCGCCGTATGCCAGTGCGCGCCCCGGTAGGCGCCGCTGCCGCCGCGTCGCCCTTTTTGCCAATAGAGCAGGCTGGCACGGTTCAACAACCCGATGGCAAAACGCTTGCGCGTCACCCGCACCATTTCGTTCAGGAACTGGCGCTGTTCCTTGACAAAGCACAGCGAGGTGACCGCAACAGTCCGGTCAAAACTGCGATCCGGGAACGGCAGCCACGTTCCATTCCCGACAACAAATCGCTCGCCGGCAACGGCATGGCCTCCGGCAAACCGGAGCCACGCCGGGTTCGGATCTAACCCGACCACGGATTGCCCGCACTCCCGGGCAAAGCGGCGCGCAAAGTAACCTGTGCCACAGCCGACGTCGAGCAGCGTTTCACCCTTTTCCAGCGCCAACCACTCCGTCAGCAGGCGGAA
>JAUYEK010000321.1 GCA_030691435.1 Sulfuricella sp.
CTTGCTCAGTTCCAGCGACAGTTTGACCCGCTGCGCTTCGCCGCCGGACAGCGTGGTGGCGCTTTGCCCCAGCGTGATGTAGCCCAGGCCGACATCCAGCAGGGTCGCCAGTTTGCGCGCCACCACCGGCACCGGGTTGAAGAATTCGTGCGCTTGCTCGACAGTCATCGCCAGGATTTCCTGGATGTTCTTGCCCTTGTAGTGAATTTCCAAAGTCTCGCGGTTGTAGCGCTTGCCGTGGCACACGTCGCACGGCACGTAGATGTCGGGCAGAAAATGCATTTCCACCTTGATCACGCCGTCGCCCTCGCAGGCTTCGCAGCGCCCGCCCTTGACGTTGAACGAGAAACGCCCCGGCCCGTAGCCGCGCACCCGCGATTCGGGGACGCCGGCGAACAGTTCGCGGATCGGCGTGAACAGGCCGGTGTAGGTGGCCGGGTTGGAACGCGGCGTCCGTCCGATGGGGCTTTGATCGACGTCGATGACCTTGTCGAAAAATTCCAAACCTTGCAGCTCGCCATGCGCCGCCGGCTCGGTGGCGGCGCCGTAGAGATGGCGCGCCACGGCGCGGTACAGGGTGTCGTTGACCAGGGTGGATTTGCCCGAGCCGGATACGCCGGTGACGCACACGAACAGCCCCGCCGGCAGATCCAGGGTGGCACTCTTCAGATTGTTGCCGGTGGCCCCTGTCAGGCGCAGCATGCGCTTGGGATCAGGGGTGTGGCGCATTTTCGGTACTGCAATGCAGCGCTTGCCGCTAAGGTACTGGCCGGTGAGTGAGGCAGGGTTGGCCTTGATCTCGTCAGGCGTGCCTTCCGCCACGACTTCGCCGCCGTGTACGCCCGCGCCGGGGCCGATGTCTACCACGTGGTCGGCGGTCAGAATGGCGTCGGTGTCATGTTCCACCACGATCACGGTGTTGCCCATGTCGCGCAAATGCTTGAGGGTAGTGAGCAGACGGTCGTTGTCGCGCTGGTGCAGACCGATCGAAGGTTCGTCCAGCACGTACATCACGCCGGTCAGCCCGGAGCCGATCTGGCTCGCCAGACGGATGCGCTGCGCCTCGCCGCCGGACAAGGTATTGGCCGAGCGGTCGAGCGACAGGTAATCCAGCCCGACATTGTTGAGAAAGCGTATCCGCGCCGCGATTTCCTTGATGATGCGCTCGGCGATGGCCTGCTTCTGGCCGTCGAATTCCAGCGTGGCGAAAAAGTCGTAAGTCTGTTTCAGCGGCAGGCGGCCGACTTCAAATAGCGCCTTGCCGCCCACCAGCACGTGGCGCGCTTCGGCGCGCAGACGGGTGCCCTCGCAATCGGGGCAGAGGCAGTAATTGATGTATTTTGCCAGCTCCTCGCGCACCGTTGCCGATTCGGTTTCGCGGTAGCGCCGCTCGAAATTGGTGATGATGCCCTCGAACGGATGGCTGCGCGGCTGCATCCCGCCTTTCTCCCCCAGGTACTTAAAACTGAGCGACTCTTTGCCGCTGCCATAGAGAAGGATGTGCTGGATGGTTTCCGGGAGCTGCTCGAAGGGGGTGTCGAGATCGAAGCCGTAATGCAGCGCCAGGCTTTGCAGCATCTGGAAGAAGAACTGGTTGCGCTTGTCCCAGCCCTTGA
>JAUYEK010000322.1 GCA_030691435.1 Sulfuricella sp.
TGGGTGTTGAAGCTGCTGATCGGCAGTATGGACCAGAGCCTGCTGCTGCTGCCGTATACACTTCGGCCGGAAAGCTGGCTGGGTATGTCTGTGCCGGGCTTGGGTACGATCCTGACGATAGGCGTGATCCTGCTCACCGGCATGCTGACCACGAACATCGTCGGGCAGCGCCTGATCCGGTTCTGGGAAAGCGCGCTGGCGCGCATCCCGGTGGTAAAGTCAATCTATTACAGCGTCAAGCAGGTCAGCGATACGCTGTTTTCCGGCAGCGGCGAGGCTTTCCGCAAGGTGCTGCTGGTGCGTTACCCCCACCCCGAGGCGTGGTCGCTGGCATTCCAGACCAATCTGCCCCGGGATGTCGGTTCCAGGCTGGACGGCGAATATGTCGGCGTGTTCATCCCGACCACGCCCAGCCCGGTCAACGGGTTTTATTTTTTCGTCAAAAAGAGCGATACCATCGAAGTCGGAATCAGCGTGGATGATGCGTTGAAGTACATCATCTCGATGGGGGTGGTGACGCCCAGCGACAAGGAATCGCCCGTTCGGGTCTATCCGGGCGATTAACATCCCATTTCCCCGTTTTATTTTCCTTAAGTCAAAATTGGATTGAGCATGCGAACCCATTATTGCGGCGACGTTAACCGTAGCCACTTAGATCAAACCGTCACCCTGTGCGGCTGGGCGCATCGCCGCCGCGACCATGGCGGAGTGATTTTTATTGACCTGCGCGATCGAGAGGGCCTGGTGCAGGTGGTGTGCGACCCCGATCGTGCGGCGACTTTCGCCATTGCCGAGTCTATCCGCAACGAGTTCGTGCTGAAGATCACCGGCCTGGTGCGCAACCGCCCGGAGGGGACGATCAACCCGAATCTCTCCACCGGCGAGATCGAGGTGCTGGCGCAGGAAATCGAAATCCTCAACGCATCGGCACCCATTCCTTTCCAGCTTGACGACGAGAACCTGAGCGAAACCGTGCGCCTGACGCACCGTTACCTCGACCTGCGCCGCCCGGCGATGCAGAAGAACATGATGCTGCGCTACCAGGTGTCCAAGACCCTGCGCCACGCCCTCGACGAGCAGGGCTTCATCGAGCTGGAAACGCCGATGCTGACCCGCTCCACCCCGGAAGGCGCGCGCGACTACCTGGTGCCGTCCCGCGTCCACCCCGGCCATTTCTATGCGCTGCCGCAGTCGCCGCAGCTGTTCAAGCAGCTGTTGATGGTGTCCGGTTTCGACCGCTACTACCAGATCGTCAAATGCTTCCGCGACGAGGACCTGCGCGCCGACCGCCAGCCCGAATTCACCCAGGTGGATATCGAGACCTCCTTCCTCACCGAGCGGCAGATCACCGATCTGGTCGAGACCATGGTGCGCCGTTTGTTCAAGACCGTACTTGATGTCGATCTGCCCGATTTCCCGCGCATGACCTTTGCCGAGGCGATGCGCCGTTACGGTTCGGACAAGCCCGACCTGCGCGTAACGCTGGAGCTGACCGACCTCACCGACGTGATGAAGGACGTCGATTTCAAGGTCTTCAGCGCTCCCGCCAACTCGCCCACTGGCCGTGTCGCCGCGCTGCGCGTGCCCAAGGGCGGCGAGATCACCCGCGGCGAGATCGATGCCTACACCCAGTTTGTCGCCATCTACGGTGCCAGGGGCCTGGCTTACATCAAGGTCAACGATGTCGCCAAAGGCCGCGAAGGCCTCCAGTCGCCGATCGTCAAGAACCTGTCCGACGCCGCCCTGAAAGCGGTGATCGAGCGCACCGGCGCAACCGATGGCGACCTGATTTTCTTCGGCGCCGACACGGCGAAAGTGGTCAACGAAGCGCTCGGCGCGCTACGCGCCAAGATCGGCCACGAGCGCGGATTTTCCGAAGGCGCCTGGAAGCCGCTGTGGGTGGTGGATTTCCCGATGTTCGAACGCGACGAGGAAGGCAATCGCTGGCAAGCGCTGCATCACCCCTTTACCGCCCCGGCAGAAGGCCACGAGGAGTTGCTGTCGAGCGATCCCGGCAAGGCGCTGTACAAGGCCTACGATTTCGTGCTCAACGGCTGGGAACTGGGTGGCGGCTCGATCCGTATCCATCGCCAGGAAATCCAGTCCAAGGTATTCCAGGCGCTCAACATTAGCGCCGAGGAAGCGCAGGAAAAATTCGGCTTCCTGCTCGAAGCCCTGCAATACGGCGCCCCGCCCCACGGTGGCTTGGCGCTCGGGCTCGACCGTCTGGTGACGCTGATGGCGGGTGCCGAGTCGATCCGCGACGTGATCGCCTTCCCCAAAACCCAGCGCGCCTCCTGCCTGCTTACCCAGGCGCCGAACGCGGT
>JAUYEK010000333.1 GCA_030691435.1 Sulfuricella sp.
AATGGACAATCCGGGATAAATTTAGGGACGAGGTAAGCACATGGCGAAGCTGATTATCACCTTGGACGGCCAGCTGCTCAGTGAATTCGAGCTCGACAAGGAACGCATCACCATTGGCCGCAAGCCGGACAACGACATCCCGATCGACAACCTGGCGATCAGCGGGAAACACGCCGCCATCACCATTTTCCACAACGACGCTTTCGTCGAAGATCTGGGCAGCACCAATGGCACCCTGGTGAACAGCCAACCGATCACGAAACACGCGCTGCACCACGGCGACGAAATTGAAATCGGAAGGTACCGCCTGAAGTATGTCAACGTCGAGGAACTCGGCAGCAAGATAATAGAAGCCCACGAAAAAGGGGCGCAAGACTTTGAAAAAACCATGATCCTGCGCCCGAATCAAATTCCGACCATGCTGTCGGGCGAGAAACCCACCAGTGACATGATGTCGCACACGATTCCCCTGGTCACGCCCGAAACGGCACGGCAAGCCGAAACAGCCGCCGAGCCCGGCCCGACTCCCGCCGAAGCGGTGGAATCCCATGCCGTCATCCAGATTCTGAACGGCCCGAACGCCGGCAAAGAACTGGAGCTGACCAAGGCTCTGACCTCGCTGGGCAAGCCCGGCGTTCAGGTCGCGGTCATCACGCGACGACCCCACGGCTTTTTCCTCACCCATGTCCAGGGCGATCACTATCCGATAGTGAACGGCCAGGCGCTCGACGCCCACCCGCGCCAACTGGAGGATCATGACGTGATCGAACTGGCCGGAGTGAAAATGGAGTTCTACCTGAAGTGAACTCGGATTGTCCATCAGCCCAATTCGCCCCTGTGGGTACGGCTTCAGCCGTACATGTCAGGCTAAAGCCTGACCCACAACGAATGCGAAATCCTGCCCATTCATGGCTAACGGACAATCCCGGATGAAGCTGGGACTCGCCCTGAAAAAACACGCCATTCCCATCGCCATGAGCATGGCGATGTTGCTGGTTTTTCTGCTGCATGCCGCAAAAGTGGTCAACATCCCGCTTATCCAGCATATCGAGGCCATCAGCTACGATGCGCGCCTGCAACTGACCATGCCGAAAACGCTGGATCGCCGCATTGTGATTGTCGACATCGACGAGAAAAGCCTGGCCGAAGAGGGCCGTTGGCCGTGGGGACGCGACAAGCTGGCGGTCATGCTGGACCGGCTGTTCGACCAATACCATGTGGCCGTGGTCGGCTTCGACGTGGTGTTCGCCGAAAAGGATGAGAGCTCCGGATTGAAGGTGCTGGAGCGGCTCGGCCAGGAAGAGCTGAAAAACCTCCCGCAGTTCCAGGCGAGTCTGGCGCAGTTGCGCCCACGGCTCGACCACGACCGCATCTTCGCCCAAAAACTGGCATCCCGCCCGGTGGTGCTGGGCTACTACTTTACCAGCAATGAGGACAGGGTCTCCGGCCTGTTGCCTGCTCCCACTTTTCCCACCGGTTCGTTCAAGGGCAGCAACGCCGCCTTTGTCGGCGCTACCGGCTATGGCGCCAACCTGCCGGAATTCCAGAAGGCCGCCCACGGCGCCGGCCATTTCAACCCGCTGACGGATTTCGATGGCGTCACCCGGCGGGTACCGATGCTGATGGAGTACCGGGGCGCCTATTATGAATCCCTGTCCCTGGCAATCATCCAGGCACTTTCCGGCAATGCCGGCATCCAGGCGGTTTTCGAGGAAGGCGCCGGCAATGTCGGCGATTCGCTGGAGTGGCTGCGTGTCGGCAAACTGAAAATCCCGGTGGACGAGAACATCAGCGCCCTGGTTCCCTATCGCGGCAAGCAGGGCAGTTTCCCCTATGTTTCCGCCACGGACGTGTTGCATGGCCGAATCAGTGCGCAGGAACTGGGGGGCGCCATCGTTCTGGTCGGCACCACCGCGCCGGGTTTGATGGACCTGCGCTCCACGCCGGTCGGCACGGTGTATCCGGGCGTGGAAATCCATGCCAACCTGATTGCCGGAATGCTGAACCACAACATCAAGCAAAAGCCGGCCTTCATCATGGGTGCGGAAATTACCGAAATGCTGCTGCTCGGCCTGCTGCTCGCCTTTTCTTTGCCCCTGCTCAGCCCTGTCAAGGCATCGCTCACCGCACTTGCCGCCCTGCTGCTGGTGATCGGCGTCAATCTCTCGCTCTGGCAATCCGCCAACATGGTCATGCCGCTCGCTGCCGCCATGCTGATGATCATCACGCTATTCATGTTCAGCATGTCTTACGGCTTTTTCGTCGAGTCGCGCGCCAAACGCCAGATCACCGGCCTGTTCGGGCAATACGTGCCGCCGGAGCTGGTCGACGAAATGAGCGAAAACCCCGGCAATTTCACCATGGAAGGCGAAAGCCGGGAAATGACGGTGCTGTTTTCCGACGTGCGCGGGTTCACCACAATTTCCGAAGGTTTAAGCCCGAAGGAATTGTCCCGGCTGATGAACGAGTACATGACGCCGATGACACGGATCATCCACAAGCACCGTGGCACCATCGACAAATACATCGGCGACGCCATCATGGCCTTCTGGGGCGCCCCGCTTGCCGACCCCGAGCACAGCCGCCATGCCCTGCTCGCCGCGATGGAAATGCAGCAATCGCTTGCGCTGTTACGCGAGCAATTCAAGGCCAAGGGCTGGCCCGAAATCCGCATCGGCGTCGGCATCAACACCGGCACCATGAGCGTCGGCAACATGGGTTCGGAATTCCGCATGGCCTATACTGTCATGGGCGACGCGGTAAACCTGGCCTCGCGCCTGGAAAGCCTCACCAAACAATATGGGGTCGGCATCATCGTTGGCGAGCACATGCAAAAGGCATTGCCGGACGTGGTATTTCGGGAGCTCGACCGGGTTCGGGTCAAGGGCAAGGACGAGCCGGTAGCCATTTATGAACCACTGGGCGCAGCCGGGCAAGTCGACAAGACCACGCTGGACGAACTCGAACTCTTCCAGCAGGCGCTCAAACTTTACCGCGCGCAGGACTGGGATCTGGCGGAAGTGCAGTTGCTCAACCGGCAGAAGGCATCGCCAGAGAGCACCCTGTACCGGCTGTACCTCGAACGCATAACCTATTTCCGCGCCAACCCGCCCGGAGTAGAATGGGACGGCGTGTTCACTTTCAAAACCAAGTAATGGTAGCCCAATGAAATTAAAAGTCTTAGGTTGTAGCGGAGGGATAGGGGGCAATTTGCGCACCACCTCCTTTCTGCTTGACCATGATGTTCTGATCGATGCGGGAACGGGCGTGATGGATTTGACCGTTTCCGAATTGATGCTGATCGATCATGTTTTCATTACGCATTCCCACCTCGACCACATTGCCAGCATTCCCTTTCTGGTGGATACAGCGGGATGGATGCGGGACAAACCCCTTACCCTGCACGCCACCGAAGAGACCCTGAACATCCTGAAACAGCATATCTTCAATTGGCTGATCTGGCCCGATTTCAACCGCCTTCCCACGCCCGACCAGCCTTTCATGGTCTACGCACCCTTCTCCCTTGGCGAAACCATAGCTCTTGGGGGGCGCAAAATCACCTCCCTGCCAGCCAACCATGTGGTTCCGGCAGTGGGTTTTCAGCTGGATAGCGGCCGGCACAGCCTGGTATTCAGCGGAGACACGACAACGAATGACGCGTTGTGGGTAGAGGTCAACAAGATTGAAAATCTGAGCCATCTGATTATCGAAACAGCATTCTCCAACAAGGAGCTTGACCTGGCGGTGGCTGCCAAGCACCTGGTTCCCTGCCTGCTTGTCGAGGAACTCAAGAAACTGAAAAAGTCCGCTCACATTTACGTGACACACCTGAAACCCGGTGAAGTCGAACTCATCATGTGCGAAATCGAACGGGACGCGGTCGAGTTCAAGCCGCGCATGCTGCAAAACAACCAGATTTTTGAATTCTGACAAAATTCAAATCCTAATGCACTACACTTAATTAAAATTTACTCATCCTTAATAAAAACGATAAAGGCTGGACACAAGTTTGCATTTGGCGCGAATAGCTTCTTCAAAGAACATGCAAGTGCTATAAATGACCGATGAGAGGGAGAGTTTTTATGGAAAGCAATATTTCAGCCGGTCGGATTTTGACTGTTGTTGGTTTTTGTTTGTGCCTCACCACGAATGGGGCGTTAGCTGCGGCACCGGAACTGGAAAAAGCCGAGGCCCTGATGAAGCAGGGCAAGGCGGCAGAAGCCTACTCACTGCTAGAGACGATGGAATTTGAAAAAGCCGGGGAGGTGGATTTTGATTACCTCCTGGGTATCGCCGCCCTGGATAGCGGCAAGCCGGACAAGGCTACTTTTGTGTTCGAGCGGGTGCTGGCGGTCAATCCCAGTTTTGCCGGCGCCCGTTTGGACATGGCGCGCGCCTATTTCATGCTGGGCGATCTGGAGCGCGCCACTACCGAATTCGGGGCAGTGCTGGCCTTGAATCCTCCTCCGGCCGCACGCCAGGTGGCGCAGAAATACCTGGCGGCGATCGAGGATAGGAAAAAAGCCTCCCTGACGCGTATTACCGGCTATGTGGAGGGCGTGGCCGGCCATGACAGCAACATCAGCGCTGCAACCAACGATTTTTCGGCCGGGGTGCTGAGTGCCTATAGGGTAGCCCTGACTCCGACAGGAAACGCCGTGCAGCGCGATGGCGGATTTTTCGGTCTGGGCGGCGGC
>JAUYEK010000334.1 GCA_030691435.1 Sulfuricella sp.
TCGACGTGTGGGAACACGCCTACTACATCGACTACCGCAACCTGCGTCCCAAGTTCGTCGAGACCTTCCTGACCAACCTGGTCAACTGGGACTTCGTGGCAAAGAACTTCGCCTAAGAAAAACCAAAGTCTGCCAAGCTCAAAGGGCCGGGAAACCGGCCCTTTTCGTTTTCATAAAGGCGGCCATCAAGTAGCGTTACCCATTGAATGACCCGATGGACTCGTGCTTCTCGTGCTACTCGCGGATGTTCAACGACACCAAGGAATTCGCTTAGACCTGTGCGGGGCTACCGGAAATAATGAAATGACCCCGACGATTACTGACTTGCCCTGCAATATTTCCATATTGGACGATATTTTAATCCAGATTAGACGAATATACATTCCTGTTTGGACGACATTCTGATACGCTAATAGCCGGCTCGCTTTCTACTCATACCAAACTCGACCATGCCCGATTTATACCGACGACTACTCGACTCCCGCATTCGAGAAGCCTTGAGCGACACCCCGGTGGTATTAATCAACGGGCCGCGTCAATGCGGCAAAACCACGCTCGTTCAGTTGCACGGTCAGAATAGGCCATATTTTACGCTGGACGATGATAATTTACTCACGTCCGTGCGCGCAGATCCGGCGGGATTTATTCGGCGTATTGATCGGGCGGTCATCGATGAAGTTCAGCACGCCCCCGAGTTGCTGCGCGCCATCAAGCTGTCCGTTGATCAAGACCGGCGCCCCGGCCGCTTCCTGCTAACCGGTTCAGCCAATTTGCTGGCCGTTCCGCAAGTTTCAGACAGTTTGGCCGGACGTATGGAAATTCTCACGCTGTTGCCGCTGATGCAGGCAGAAATAGAGCGGCGCGATAACCGCTTTCTGGAATACGCGCTTGGTCAGAATTGGCCAACCCGACGTGTTGGATATCCGGTTGGTGCAAACCTTATCACTCGTGTGCTCATCGGTGGCTACCCGGAAATGCTTGCGCGACCTACATCGGCACGTCGTGTGGCTTGGGCCAGTGCTTACCTGAAAGCTCTTTTGGAACGCGATGTGCGCGACCTCGGCGCCATTGAAAAATTGGGCGATATGCCCCGTTTGCTGGCAGTTTTGGCTCAGCTCAGTGGCCAGTTGGTCAATTTCGCCCAAATCGGCGGGCAACTCGGCATGGACAGCAAAACCGCGCAAAAGTATCTGGGTATACTGGAGAACCTGTTTCTCATCAAACGCATTGCCCCATGGAGCAGCAATGAACTCAGCCGCCTCGTCAAAACACCCAAGTTGCATTTTCTGGATGCTGGTTTACAGGCCAGTTTAGTACGGCTTAGCCCGGAGCTGGCCATGACTGACAGGATGCGCTTCGGTGCGACACTGGAAAGTTGGGTATGTGGTGAATTATCTAAAACCCTGTCGCTCACACCGGAGCCTTGGCAAATTTTCCATTACCGCGACAAAGATCAAGTGGAGGTGGATTTCGTGCTCGAAAGCACTGATCGCCAGCTCATCGGAATCGAAGTCAAAGCCACCGCCACTGTCAATCACAATGATTTTCGTGGGCTTAAAAAACTGAAAGCACTGACCGGGAAACGATTTGTCAGCGGCATCGTGTTGCACGATGGCGATCAAGTGCTGCCTTTTGGCGAGGGATTGTGGGCGGTTCCATTGGCTATGCTTTAGCGCTTTCATGAAAATTAAATGGAACAGACACGATTATCCTTATAGTCTTTGGCGCAAGCTCAAAATCCTTCCAGCAATCCGAGTGCAATTCTTCTAAGATAAGCGCCCCCAACTGCTAAAAAAACCATGCGCCTGATTCTCGCCCCGATGGAGGGCCTTGCCGACCAATCCGTGCGCGACATCTTGACGCGCCTGGGCGGCATCGACCTGTGCGTGGCCGAATTCGTGCGGGTCACCAACCATTTGCTCACCGAGAAAAGACTCCTGCGCACCGTGCCGGAACTGGCCAACGACGGTTGCACGCGTGCCGGCGTGCCAGTGCGGGTGCAGCTACTGGGGAGCGACCCGGCGTGCCTCGCCGAAAACGCCGCATACATCGCCGGTCTGGGCGCGCCGGGCATCGACCTCAACTTCGGCTGCCCCGCTCCCACGGTGAATCGCCACGGTGGCGGCGCCGTCCTGTTGCAATATCCGGAGCAAATCCACGCCATCGTGGCCGCCACTCGCCGCGCCGTGCCGAAACACATTCCCGTCACCGCCAAGATGCGTCTCGGCCTGGAAGACACCTCGCTGACGCTGGATTGCGCCCGCGCCATCGAAGCGGGCGGGGCCGACGAAATCACCGTCCATGCCCGTACCAAATCCGACCGCTACCGCCCTCCCGCGCGCTGGGAGTGGCTCGCCCATATCCGCGAAACCGTGAAGCTGCCGGTGGTGGCCAACGGCGAAGTGTGGACGCCGCAGGATAGTGAAAAAATACGCCAGGTCAGCGGCTGCGCCGACGTGATGATCGGGCGTGGCGCTATCGTCCGCCCGGACCTGATGCGGCGCATCAAGACGGGGGATGAAGCCATGCACTGGCAGGAACTGCTGCCCTGGATCGTCGATTACTACGGCCAGTTGCGCGCCAGGATGGACCAGAGGCACGCGCCGGGGCGGCTCAAGCAATGGCTGGGAATGATGCGCGCCGCCTACCCGGAAGCGGAGGCGCTGCACCGGGCACTGCGCGCCGAGCGCGACCCGGCGGCGGTGGGGAAGATGCTGGAGGATTTATCCCGGATTATCCATTAGAGCCTGAACACCGCTGTGGGAGCGGCGCCCTCGCCGCGATTTGCGTCCGCATTCGCGCCGGGGCGGCGCTCCTACATGCACGAGCATTCCAATGGACAATCCGGGTTTATGCAGCACAGGTGTGCTCGGGCAATGAGCAGGCTGCCGCTCTGGACACGCGCTACCCGTTCTGCTGTTTCAGCGCCGCGATGCGCTCCTCCAGCGGCGGATGGGTCATGAACAGGCGCTTCAAGCCCGAACCCACGCCACCAGAAATACCGAAAGCGGCCATCTTTTCCGGCAACGGTGCGGGTTCGTGCTGGGCCTTGAGGCGCTCCAGCGCGGCGATCATGGCGCCCTTTCCGGCCAGCGCCGCGCCGCCCGAGTCGGCGATGAACTCGCGCCGGCGCGAGAACCACATGACGATGATCGAGGCGAGTATGCCCAGCACCATCTCGGCGATGATCATGGTGACGAAAAACGCCGGGCCGGTGCCGCGTGTGGTCTTGAACACGACCTTGTCCACCAGATGGCCGATGACGCGGG
>JAUYEK010000340.1 GCA_030691435.1 Sulfuricella sp.
GTCGGCCCGCAGGTCGGCAAGGAACTCTATGAGAACGGCGCGCTGGCGCTGCTGGTAGTCTGCCTCGGCATTATGGCCTACCTCGCGGTGCGTTTCGAGTGGCGCTTCTCGGTGGCGGCGATCATCGCCAACATGCACGACGTGGTGATTATTCTCGGCTTCTTCGCCTTCTTCCAGTGGGAATTCTCCCTCACCGTGCTGGCCGGCATCCTGGCGGTGCTCGGCTATTCGGTCAACGAATCCGTGGTGGTGTTCGACCGGGTGCGCGAAAATTTCCGCAAGATGCGCAAGGCCTCGGTGGCAGAGGTGATCGATAACGCCATCACCCGCACCTTGTCGCGCACCATCATCACCCACACCATGACCGAGCTGATGGTGCTGTCGATGCTGTTTTTTGGCGGCGAGGCGCTGTACTACTTCGCCCTGGCGCTGACCATCGGCATCGTCTTCGGCATCTATTCCTCGGTGCTGGTGGCCAGCCCGATCGTGATGTGGCTGGGCGTGTCGCGCGAGGATTTCCTCAAGCCCGAGAAGAAGGAAGGCGAAGAGGCGGAAGTGCTGCCCTGATGGAGCTTCTGACCGCTTTTATCGACCTCGTCCTGCACCTCGACAAGCACCTGCTGGCGCTGGTGCAGGAGCACGGCGCCTGGGTTTACCTGATCCTGTTCCTGATTATTTTCTGCGAAACCGGTTTGGTGGTGACGCCCTTCCTGCCGGGCGATTCCTTGCTGTTCGTTGCCGGCGCGCTGACCGCGACCGGGGCGATGGAACTTCAGGTGCTGGTAAGCTTGCTGATCGCCGCCTCGTTCCTGGGCGACAACACCAATTACTGGACCGGTCGTTATGTCGGGCCGAAGGTGTTCAGCAGGGAGCGTTCGCGCCTGCTCAACCCCAAGCACCTTGAGCAGACTCACCGTTTCTACGAAATACATGGCGGCAAGGCCATTATTCTGGCGCGCTTCTTCCCCATCATCCGCACTTTTGCTCCCTTCGTCGCCGGCATCGGCCGCATGGATTATCGCCGCTTCCTGCCTTACAGCCTGGCGGGCGGGGTGGTCTGGGTCGGCTCGCTGGTGCTGGCCGGCTACTTCTTCGGCAACATCCCGTTCATCAAGCAGAATCTGACGCTGGTGATCTTCGGCATTATTTTCCTGTCGATTTTACCGGGGATATTCGGTTACCTGCGCCACCGCACCCAATAAGTCATGGAACCCCTGCTCGATGACGTCACCGTAAGCAGTTTCCTGCCGCCGACCCGGCGCATCGTTTTGCATATTGCCGTGATAGTCGCGGTTTCGGTGATCGGCGGTCCGCTGCTCGGGCTGTATGTGTTCAACGCGCCGCGTGGCGAGGTCCTGACGCTGTCGATTAGCACCGGGCTGGG
>JAUYEK010000351.1 GCA_030691435.1 Sulfuricella sp.
GGAGAGGGAGCCGCATGAGGTCAGCGAGCCGCTGCCCTCGATTCAGGTAGACCGCCGCGCCGAAAATCCGGTCAGCCGGCTGCAGCAGTTCATTGCCGATTTCGACGGCCGCATCCTGATCCTGGCAGAAAGCCTGGGGCGTCGCGAAACCATGCTGCAATACCTGATGGAACATGGACTGAAGCCCGTGGCTTGCGAGGGTTACGCAGACTTCCTGACGAGCGGCGAAAAATTCATGCTCGGTGTCGGCCCTTTGAGCACCGGTTTTGTTCTTCCCCCCTCACCCCTCCCCCCTCACCCCTCACTCGCTTTCATCACCGAAAGCGAGCTGTATGCCACCCAGGTGCGCCAGATTCGGCGCCGCGACGCTGCGCGCAAATCGACCGTGGAAAACATGCTGCGCGACCTGTCCGAGGTCCGCATCAACGATCCGGTGGTGCATGAACAGCACGGCATCGGTCGCTACCTGGGGCTGGTCAGCCTGGATCTGGGCGAAGGCGAGACAGAGTTTCTGCTCCTCGAATATGCCGGTGGCGACAAGCTTTACGTACCGGTTTCCCATCTCTACCTGATCGGCCGCTACAGCGGCGCATCGCCGGAATCCGCGCCGTTGCACAGGCTTGGTAGCGGCCAGTGGGAAAAAGCCAAGAAAAAAGCGCTCAAGCAGGCGCGCGACACTGCCGCCGAACTGCTCAATCTCTACGCCCAGCGAGCCGCGCGCCAGGGCCACGTGTTCCAGATCAAGCCGCAGGATTACGAGGCGTTCTCCGCCAGTTTCGAGTTCGAGGAAACCCCGGACCAGGCCGCCGCGATCCAGGCCGTGATCGAGGATATGACCTCGGGCAAACCGATGGATCGGCTGGTCTGCGGCGATGTCGGCTTCGGCAAGACCGAAGTCGCACTGCGCGCGGCCTTCGTCGCGGTCGCAGACGGCAAACAGGTGGCGATCCTGGTACCCACCACCCTGCTCGCCGAGCAGCACTTCCAGAATTTCTCCGACCGCTTTGCCGAGTGGCCGATCAAAATCGCCGAACTGTCGCGCTTCCGCTCCGCCAAGGAACAGACCGAAGCGCTCAAGGGCATGGCAGAGGGCAAGATCGACATCGTCATCGGCACCCACAAGCTGATCCAGAAAGACATCAAGTTCAAAAATCTGGGGCTGGTGATCGTCGACGAGGAGCACCGTTTCGGCGTGCGCCAGAAAGAGCAACTCAAAGCCCTGCGCGCCGAGGTCGATGTGCTGACCCTGACCGCCACGCCCATCCCGCGCACCCTGTCGATGTCGCTGGAAGGCCTGCGCGATTTTTCCGTCATCGCCACCGCGCCGCAACGGCGCCTGTCGATCAAGACTTTCGTCACTCCCGACAGCGATGGCGTCATCCGCGAGGCGGTGCTGCGCGAGCTCAAGCGCGGCGGACAAATCTATTTCCTGCACAACGAGGTCGAAACCATCCTCAACGTGCGGGAAAAACTGGCCCAGCTCCTGCCTGAAGCGCGCATCGCCGTGGCCCACGGCCAACTGCGCGAGCGCGAGCTGGAACATGTGATGCGCGACTTCTACCAGCAGCGCTTCAACCTGCTGCTATGCACCACCATCATCGAAACCGGCATCGACATCCCCACCGCCAACACCATTATCATCCACCGCGCCGACAAATTCGGCCTCGCCCAGTTGCACCAGTTGCGCGGGCGCGTCGGGCGCTCCCACCATCAGGCCTACGCTTATCTGCTTACGCCTCCCGGCGAAGAAAGCATC
>JAUYEK010000355.1 GCA_030691435.1 Sulfuricella sp.
AGCCGAGCGACCGGTTGCGCAGGCTGCTGCGTTCGGACTCGCCCAGTTCGTGGACGTTTCGCCCCATGATAGCGACCTCGCCCGAGGTGGCGTCATCCAGCCCGCCCAGCAAATGCAGCAGCGTGCTTTTGCCGGAGCCCGACGTACCGACAATCGCCACCCGCTCTCCCTGTGCGATTTCCAGGTTCACGCCGAGCAACACCGGCACTTCGACCTTGCCCTGGTGGAATACCTTGTGCAGATTGGTGCAGGAGAGAACGGCTCCGTGAGGGGTGAGGGGTGAAGGGTGAGGAGAAAACCCATCATGTTTTTCCACGCTCATCACCGCCAACTCCTCACTCCTCACTCCTATCGCCTCACTCATAACGTAACGCCTCCGCCGGGTTGGTCTTGGAAGCCCGCCAGCTGGGGTAGAGCGTCGCCAGCAGGGTGAGCACGAACGACACGGCGGCGATTACCCCGACATCGCGGCTTTGCAGGTCGGAAGGCAGCTCGCTGATGTAATACACGTCCTTGGCGAGGAAATGCACGCCGAACAGGCGCTCGATGGCGGGCACCACCACGTCGATGTTCAGCGCCAGCACCATGCCGCCGGCCACGCCGATCAGCGTGCCGATGACCCCGATCAGGGTGCCCTGGACAATGAAAATCTTCATGATGCTCGCAGGGGAAGCGCCCAGCGTGCGCAGGATGGCGATATCCGCCTGCTTGTCGGTGACCGCCATCACCAGGGTGGAGACGATGTTGAACGCCGCCACCGCCACGATCAGCAGCAGGATGATGAACATCACGTTCTTTTCGATCTGGATGGCGCGGAAGAAATTGGCGTGCTGCCGCGTCCAGTCGCTGATGTAAATGTCGTCGCCGAAACGGGCAGACAGCTCGCGCGCCACCTGCGGCGCAAGGTTCATGTCCGTGAGCTTCAGCCGCACGCCGGAAACGCGGCTGCCCATGCTGTACAGCCTGGCCGCGTCATCCAGGTGAACCAGCGCCAGCCCGGCATCGAATTCGTACATGCCGGCCTCGAAAATCCCCACCACGCTGAACTGTTTCACCCGCGGCATGATGCCGGCCGGCGTAACACGCCCCTGCGGCGCAATCAGCACCACCTTGTCACCGGTAGAGACAGACAAGGTTCGTGCCAGCTCGGAACCCAGCACAATGCCAAACTCGCCGGAGCGCAATGCATCCAGCCGACCCACCTTCATCTTGTCTGCCAGCTCGGACACCTGCGCCTCGCGGTCAGGCAGAATGCCCCGCACCACCGACCCCTGCACGGTCTGGTCGTAGGACAGCAGCCCCTGCGCCATGACGTAGGGCGCCGTGCCAACCACTGCGGGATGCTGCGCCGCCACCCCGGCAACACTTTGCCAATCGGCCAGGGTATTGTTCGCGCCGCTGATCTGGGCATGCGCCGCCACGCCCAGAATGCGGGTGCGCAGTTCCTTCTGGAAACCGTTCATCACGGACAGCACCACGATCAGCGCCGCCACGCCGAGCGCAATGCCCAGCATGGAAACCAGGGAAATGAAGGAAATGAAGTGGTTGCGCCGTTTGGCGCGGGTGTAGCGAAGGCCGACAAAAAGCTCGAAAGGGGACACGGGAGAATGGCGTAAAATAGCTGAGGAAGCGGCTAGTTTGCCATTTATCTACGGGAACTCAAAATTAAGACCATTAATTGCCACCTGCTCATCCCCGCCCTGCTCCCTCCGCCGCAGTGGATCGCTGCGGGCCTATTGCGGGATATGCGCCTGCCGGCCCTGGAAACGCTGCTCGCCCGAGGCCGGCAAAACCCGCTTCCGCCTGACGGCATGGACGCCTGGCTGTGCCGTGGGTTCGGTGTTTCCCGCTCTCCTAACTCTCTCCCAGAAGAATGCCCTCACCTCAATCCTCTCCCGGAGGTGTCGCCCTCTCCCCAACCCTCTCCCGCCAGCGGGAGAGGGGGCAAACGTGAAGGGCGCTGGTTTCGATTTGAAGCAAACGTGAAGGGCGCTGGTTTCGATTGCGACTGGCCGATGGCGGCCTTAACCCTGCTGGCGGACGGCGGCAATCCGGGCGGCGACTTCTGGCTGCTGGCCGATCCGGTACACCTGCAACTGCAGCGCGACCGGATGGTGCTGGTGGATGAGGGAAACCTGGAAATCTCCACCGACGAGGCGGCCAGCCTGACCGCAGCCCTCAACCACCACTTCGCCCCAAACGGCATGACCTTCCTGCCCACCCGACCCGGCCGCTGGCACTTGCGCCTTGCCAACCCCGCCCGGCTGGAAACCCACCCCCTGGAAGCGGTGATCGGCAGGAACATCCGCAGCTTCCTTCCCGGCGGCCCGGACGGCAAACACTGGCACACCCTGCTCAATGAAATCCAGATGCTGCTGCACAGCCATCCCGTCAACGAAAAACGGGAACAGCGCGGCGAACTGACGATCAACAGCATCTGGCTCTGGGGCGGAGGGGTGTTGCCGGAGAACTTGGCCGCGCACCACGCTCATGTTTGGGCCCAGGTTTGGGCAAACGATGGCCTGGCGCGCGGACTGGCGGTTGCGACGGGCGTTACTCGTGCCGAGGCACCGGCAACTGCTGGCGAATGGCTGCGCCAGGCGGCACCCGGCGCACACCTGATCGTCCTCGATACGCTGCGCAGCGCCGCCCTTTCCGGCGATTTCCCCCGCTGGCGCGAAAACCTGCTGCGGCTTGAAAACGACTGGTTCGTGCCGCTGCGGCAGGCGCTATCCCGCAGCCGATTGGCCGATTTGTCACTGCCTGTTTTCTCTGACACCCAGGCACAGACTTTTTCCGTCAGCCGCGCCGACTTGTGGAAAATTTGGCGCCGCAGGAAACCATTAAAATCTTTTGTTGGAGAATTTTCATCATGATGAACACGCCGAGTTTCTATACTGACGCCCCCAAAATCACCCTTTACGATCCGCTGGCCGAGTTCCTGGGCGCGGCAGAAAAAGGGATCGTCGAATACCACTACCTCGATGCGGTCAAGCTGGCCGGGCACTCCTGCCCCACAGTGGCGGGCGCCTGGCTGATGACGCGCAAGGCACTGGCAAGCCTGTATGGCGACGAACTGCCGGTGCGGGGCGCAATCCAGGTTTCATTCCGCGATGGCCAGGCCGACGGCGTGACCGGCGTGATCGCCAATGTCGTCGGCCTTCTCACCGGCGCTGCGCAGTCCGGCGGCTTCAAGGGAATCGGGGGGAAATTCGACCGCAGAAATCTGCTGCATTTCAATGCCGGCATCACCGGCGAGATTCGCTACACCCGACTGGATACCGGAATCAATGTGGAGACGACCTATCATCCGGAACGGGTCAGCCCCTCCCCCGGCATGAAGGAACTGATGCAAAAAGCCATGATGGGCGTTGCCAATGCGGAAGAACGGAACCGGTTCGGCCTGCTCTGGCAGGACAGGGTCAAGCGCATCCTGATCGACCATGCCGACAATGCCGAGATGATCTCGGCCATAATCAGCGGGAGGTAAGTGCGTGGCCGAACACAACGGAATTGCTCTGCTGCTCGCGCCAGATACTGCCGAAACCCGGTGCCTGGAAACCATCAAACAATCGCGCAACGCCAGCCACGCTCTGGCGACGTTGATCGCCCTGCAGTCCTTTATCGCGGCCACGGTTCGCGAGGCAGATCGCCACACCCCTGCTTATGAAGCAGTCAAGGCAGTCATCGAAAAACATGCCATCGCAACACGGGCAAAAATACTCGCCGAAAATGCGAATAATCTGACCAAGGCGATCCGGCAACGAAACCGGCCGGAAATCGCGCATATTCACGCCGCGCTATCCCGCAACGGTTTCTGGCAGGCGGCGCAGCAGGCCATCAGCCAATTCGGGCCGGATGATCTGGCTGCCTCTGCCGCATGGGCAAAAGACTGGTGTAGCGAAGCCAGGACGCAAGCCCAGGCTGCCAGTGGCTACCCGGATGCGCTGGATTTCAGCAAGGCCGGGATTGCCGCAACCGAATATGCCGCCATGACGGAAATCAGTCTTTATTTCAACGATGCCCTCGATTAAATGACGAATTAGGGGAAACCCTTATTGACATTAGAACCTTCCACATAAGTTGTGGATAAGTTTGTGCATAAGCTGTATGGATATGTTGCAAGTCCATTACACACAAGGAAGAACAACAATTTGACTAAATTCTGCGCTTGCGCTCTTGTTGTTTGTAATCAATGAGTTACAAATAATACCATGGTTTATCATGGTGTTATGATCGCAATTCTTCGCTGCCGCCTGAATTGTGGATGAATCAGGCATCCGAGGCTTTGTCAAGTGACGTATTGTTTAATAAAAAAAGGCCGCTTCCGCAGCCCTAAACACATGCCAGTTCAGTTTCTTATTAAATACGCTTACGCCGCCGCCCTGAAAAACAGCCTTTCAATTTCGGAATAGCTTCTTTCCCTGAGCTGTTCCGCTTCCGATTTCATGATGTTGTTGAATTTAATCCGGTCGATCAGCCCCAGCCGCAAGTCGAAAGAGAAATCCATCTCGATTTCGCGCATCAGCTTCTGAATCATCAATTCCTTGTCCATGGCGATCTCCATACTGTTTTTCTGCCTGTAAATTCTTTAACGGAAAGTTCCCGAAAAACTTGAGGCGCAACCTCGGCGATGCGTTGCGGCTGGTGGATATGCAAAACGATTTCTGCCTGGCGAGGCGAAAAAACCATCCGCCACTACGCCGATTTTGACCTTGCACCTCACCCCTCACCTTTATTTGTATTTCCTGACCAGGCCGACCACCACGCCGAAAATCTCCAGCGATCCGGTCGGGCGGATGATCGGGTAAGCAGGGTTGGCCGGGCGCAAAACGAACTGGCCCTTGTCCCGTTCCAGATATTTGAGGGTGAATTCGTTGTCGACGATGGCGACGACGATATCGCCGACATTGGCGGCGGGCTTTTTCTCCACCGCCACGATGTCGCCGGGATGGATGCCGGCGTCGATCATGGAATCGCCCTTGACCGTCACCAGCACGGTTTGCGAAGGGCGCTCGACCAGATATTCGTCGATGGTCAGCATATCGTGCCGGGCGTCGTTGGCCGGGCTGGGAAAACCCGCCCGCACACTGTCCGCGAGCTGGCGCTCGAAGAACCTTCCGCCCGGCTTGAGCCGCTTGTCCGGCGTGACTTCGAGAAAGTCCTGCAACTTCAGGCGTGCGACCAGCGCCGCCACCGAGGATTTCGACTTGAGGCCGAGCAACCCGGCCATGGTGGCATAAGAAGGCAAGACCCGATGCTGGGCATAGTAGTCCTGGAGCTGGCCCAGGCAAGAACGATCGTTCGACATGGGTTGAAGTGTAGGGAACGATCGTTCGCCAGTCAAGTCCTGTCTAGTCTAGCCCTGCCCCCTACGTTATTTCCACAACCATGCGATGCCGCGCACACCCCCAAAGGCAAGCAAACCTCAGATATCCGGACCAAGTAAATTTGCGGCAAACATTAAAGAACCCCGGCATGCCGGGGTTCTTTATGCACTCCCGTTCTCTAGGGCGTGTTAACGCTAATTTCACGCCCTAGCACATTATCGTTTTGGGTATTACACTGGAGCCCATTCAACCTTTGCATTTCAGCAACCCATGACCATAGACACTCAAAATAATTATCTGGTGATCACCGCTTCGGGTGAAGACAAAGTCGGTCTCGTCGACCGGCTTTCGAGCAAGATCGCCGAGAGCGGATGCAATATCGAAGAAAGCCGCATGGCCGTATTGGGCGGACAGTTCGCCCTGATCATGCTGCTTTCCGGCCCATGGAACGCGCTTTCCAAGCTCGAGGGGCAAATGGGAGCGCTGGGCGATCAGTTGGGGCTCGCCATCATTCACAAACGAACCCAGCAACGGGAACGGACGCAACCGGTGGTTCCCTACAGGGTGGAAGTGGTGGCCATGGATCATCCCGGCATCGTTCGCAACCTGGCCGCTTTCTTCTCCAGGAACGGCATCAATATCGAGGAACTCCAGACCGACACGTACCCGGCACCCCACACCGGCACATCGATGTTTTCCGTCACCATGACGGTGGGCATTCATGCCGACGTTCACATTCCCACCCTGCGTGGAAATTTCCTCGATTATTGCGACGACCTGAATCTGGACGCGAGCTTCGAACCCGCACGGGTGTGATGCCTGGCTACATACATGCAACCTTCAAGAAGAAATTAAGTGCCCCCCGGAAAAGCCGGGGGCACTTAATTTTCGGTCAATCCACCGACCTCTCTGGCGGAGACACGAAGATCCTTCGACCACCTGTCATCACCAATAACCTGCGTGCTGGAAGCCAGCGCATCGGCAATCTCCCCTCTGTTCCACCCCAGGCTAGCCAGCAAGTCCAGGGCAACAGCATCGGCCTCACGCAATTGATCGAGCTTGTAACTCTCTATCACTATCCGGGAACCGACAAACGAAGCAGCCGTTGAGAGCGTTGAAGCTGTTGCAGTCGCCTGTATCAAAGCGGCGGAACCGCGAATAAGGTTGGTGACGGGCAGCAGCACTTGGGCCGCTATGGAAAACAGGATGCTGGTCGCCGAATCCTCGTCATGATGGCGGCTGATTACATGCCCCATCTCGCGAGCGATCAAGAAGGCCAAAGCCTCTTCATCAAGACGCAACTTTTGTACGCCGCGGAAAATCACCACCGTACCGACTGCGCTGGATGCACTCCCCGGTTCGGCCTTTTCGGCGACAACGAACTCAAACTGGCTGAATCGCTCAGTTAGATCAGGGTAAATTTCAAAAGCCGATTGCGCCAGACGAGTACCCAGCCGCTGAACCCTCTGATCAAAAGCACGATCAAGCCTGCACTCCACCCCAACGCAGGATGAAAGAGCATCTGCAGCAGCGGCGAGGTTCAAGCGCATGCCCATCTCGGAATGAACAGCGCTTACCGAGGACGGCACGGTCACCTGCATACGGCCCTGGGGCGACGTCGCGCACGCCCCAAGCAACATGCCGGCAAGGACAACAAACCAGACGCGGGTAATCATGAGTTCACCCTTCTGAAAAAACCTCGGCTAACAACTAGAGAATGAGCCTGTTCACCATGCACTGTCAAATCACTCTAAAGCAGCATGGAAACGAACCACCATTCCCTGAT
>JAUYEK010000360.1 GCA_030691435.1 Sulfuricella sp.
CGGCTCACTTTCTATTTAACCCGGATTATCCATTAGAGCCAAAACACCGCCGTGGGAGCGGCGCCCTCGCCGCGATTTGCGTCCGCATTCGCGCCGGGGGCGGCGCTCCTACATGCACGAGCATTCCAATGGACAATCTGAGTTTAATGCCAATTTGTTCAATTTATCGCATTTATCCGAAACACTCAAACATACCCCACAAATAACAACAGCCCCGCATGCGGGGCTGTTGTGGATAAATTTTCAGTAGCTTTACTTCTTGTCAGCCGCTTTCTTGCCGTCATCTTTCTTGGCAGCCTTGTCGTCCGCCTTGGCTGGCGCGGCTGCGCCTTTCTTGGCATCGGCGGCAGTCTTGGCCTTTCCTTCAACCTTGGAGGGTGCGGCGCCACCGTTCACCGTCAGGTCGGCGCGCAGCTTGTCCACCGTCTTTTTGCCGAAGCCCGGCACCATTTCCAAGTCATCCACCGACTTGAATGGACCGTTCTTGATGCGGTAATCGACGATCGATTTAGCCTTGACCGGGCCGACGCCCTTCAGGGCTTCGAGCTCGACTTCGGTGGCGTTATTCAGGTTGACCTGGCCGGCAAAGACCGAAGTTGAAAATGCGAAGCAAGCGAGCAAAATGAGCAGCAGTTTTTTCATGAAAATCCCCTTCGGTTGATTAACAAAACAGACTTACAACTCTTCCAGCGCCGTAGCGCTACGCACGTTGACGCAGGTGATCCACGTAGCGCTCCACGCCTTGCTCCACGGTCAGGAACGGCTCATCGTAGCCCGCCGTGCGCAGCGCGGATATGTCCGCCTGGGTGAAACTCTGGTACTTGCCCCTGAGCACCTCGGGGAAGGTCACGTATTCCACCAGCCCCTGCGCCCGCATTTCACCCAGGTTCAGTGCCGCTTCGCCCTTGGCCTGGCGGCAGCTGTTCACGGCCGCCACGGCCACATCGTTGAAAGTCTGGCTGTTGCCGGTGCCGAGGTTGAAAATGCCGGATTGCTCGGGGTGATCGAGAAACCACATGTTGACCTTAACCACATCCTCCACCGAAACGAAATCGCGCCGCTGCTCGCCGTTGGCGTAGCCATCGCAGCCTTCGAACAGCTTGACCTTGCCTTCGGCCTGGTACTGGTTGAAGAAGTGGAAGGCGACCGAAGCCATGCGCCCCTTGTGCTGCTCGCGCGGGCCGTACACGTTGAAATAGCGGAAACCGACGATCTGCGAAGTCTTGTGCTGCCACATGCGGCGCACGTACTGGTCGAAGAGGAACTTGGAATAGCCGTAGACATTCAGCGGCCCCTCGTGCTCGCGCGACTCGCTGAACACCGTGCCGCCGCCGTAGACACTGGCCGAGGAAGCATACAGCAATGGCACTTCCTCGTTCTGGCAATGGTCCAGCAGCGACACGGTGTAACGGTAGTTGTTCTCCATCATGTAGCGGCCGTCGGTCTCCATGGTGTCGGAGCAGGCCCCCTCGTGAAAAATGGCCGCGACATCGCCCTCGAACGCGCCGTCGAGGATCAGGTCGATGAAATCCTCCTTGTCGAGGTAATCGGCGATTTCGCAGTCGATCAGGTTCTTGAACTTGTCGGCCTTTTTCAGGTTGTCCACCGCGATGATGTCGGTGATGCCGCGGTCGTTCAGACCCTTGACGATATTGGCGCCAATGAAGCCGGCTGCGCCGGTTACGATGTAGTACATAGTTCTTCCTCTTGTTTGACTGTGAGCTATTTTAGCCACGGATTAACACGGATGTTCACGGATTAAAGCCTTTGGTTTATCCGTGTAAATCGGTGAAAATCCGTGTTAATCCGTGGTAAAGATTTTATGCTTGTGCCATCAATTCTTCGCGGCTCACCACCGCCGTGCCGAGCTTGCCGACCACGATGCCGGCGGCGAGATTGGCGACGCGCACCGCCTCCGGCATGATGGAACCACTAGCCAACTCGCGTAAGGCATAATGTGGGTGCAATAAGCGAAGCGCATTGCACCGGATGTTTTCATTCGGCGCAATAACGATTGCCCTACGAGCTACTTAGCAGGACAGGCATCGGTTTTCAATCGAACAGATCGTCCGACACTAGAAAAAACGTGGGCCGATCCTATTACTTGCTGTTATTTTCCTTCAGCAGATTTTCCTGCTTTTAAAATGCTTGAAATTACTTCACCCGCTTCTTTTGACTTAAGAATATCAAGCACGGAGACTGGATCACCCTCACTTGGCTTAGTCGAATCGCTGTCTGGAATGCCAAATGAACGTTCACCAAGGTCGGCACGGAACTTATGTTGCATCTCGACAGGCAGCGGCGCGATATATGGTCCGAGTGCCTCTAGCTCTAGGGCAAGTTTACGATTTCGCTGTTCTATGCCCAAAAATTTGCTCGCCTGTTTAGCGGCATACGCGGCAAAGATACCAAAGGTGATAGAAAGGAAAATACGCGTTGCCAATCCTTGATAAAAAACAGAGTCGGATACAGTTGGGGATGCAACTTGGGGGAAAGATGGGGATGTGGCTGGATGGAAAGCCATAACGTATGCGACGACGATCAAACACCCAAGCGCAAAGATCGTTAAAAATTGCCATAGGTATAGCATGTATCGTGCATGGTTAGCGACTCTGAGATAGCCGGACGTAACACCAAGGTTACCTATAACACCTACCAGCTTCTCAACTTGATTCTTATAGACGTTAATCTGATCCAGTATTGCTTTAGCAGACTGCTCGAAATCCGTTCTCAATGCGGCCAAATCCGCTTGATGGGTCTCTGCAGCCGTTTCGTGCTGGTCAGTGAAATCGTCATTTTGTTCTTTAAGTTTTTGGGTATAGTCAGCAATAAGGGCTATGAATTTTTCTTGGTTGTCCCTTTGAGCTTCGGCATGTCCACTTGTCCTTGCGTCTTGAGCAGCGGAAAACTGGGTTTGATTTTCCGACATGAGTGCTGCGTACT
>JAUYEK010000372.1 GCA_030691435.1 Sulfuricella sp.
CACCCCTGCATACGCCGAGCTTGTGGATTAATGTAGAATGGAAAAATGCATTTCGCCCCATCACTTACAAACGAATCACCGGTCCTCAGCGTCAGCGAACTGAACCGCCGCGCGAAACAGTTGCTGGAGAGAAATTTTCCGCTGATGTGGATCTCCGGGGAAGTTTCCAACTTCATCGCTGCCACATCCGGCCACTGGTATTTTTCCCTCAAGGACGGCAACGCCCAGGTGCGCTGTGCGATGTTCCGCCACAAAAGCCAGCACCTCGACTGGCTACCGCGCAACGGTGACCAGATCGAAGTGCGCGCACTGGTCACCCTGTACGAACCGCGTGGCGAATATCAGCTTAACGTTGAAAATATCCGGCGCGCCGGATTGGGCGCGCTGTACGCAGCCTTCGAAAAGCTCAAGGCACGCCTGGAACAGGAAGGGCTGTTCGACGAAGCGCGCAAAAAACCCCTACCCGCCTTTCCCGGACGAATCGGCATCGTCACCTCCCCTGCCGCCGCCGCACTACGCGACGTACTCACCACCCTGCGGCGGCGCATGCCCTCGATTCCGGTGATCCTGTACCCCACCCCGGTGCAGGGCGAAGGCGCAGCGGCGAAAATAGCCGAAGCAATCCGTACTGCCGCCAGCCGGGCCGAATGCGACGTGCTGATCGTCTGCCGCGGCGGCGGCAGCATCGAAGACCTGTGGGCCTTCAACGAAGAAATCGTAGCGCGGGCGATCCATGCCTGCCCCATCCCGGTAGTCAGCGGCGTCGGCCACGAAACCGACTTTACCATCAGCGATTTCGTCGCCGACCGGCGCGCCCCCACGCCGACTTCAGCGGCGGAACAGGCCAGCCCCCACCGCGCCGACCTGCGGCACCGGATCGAGGCCATGCACAGCCGCCTGAACCGCCATCTGCGGCAAAAGCTGGAACAGCGCATGCAGCAGGTGGATTACCTGTCGCGGCGGCTGGTCCATCCCGGCGAAAGGCTGAACGCACGCCTGACGCATCTGGCCCACTTGGGCCAGCGCCTGAACAACAACGTCAGCCACGGTCTCGCCGAACGCGAATGGCATTTGCAAAAACTGACTCACCGCCTGGCTGCGGCCAAGCCCGACATTGCCACACGCGAAGCGCGACAACGCGAGCTGGCGCGACGCCTGCAACTTTCCCTGTCTCACCGGATGCAGGATTACCAAACCGGGCTGCAACGACTACAGGCCAATCTCGTCCACCTCAACCCGCAGTCGGTGCTCGAGCGCGGCTTCAGCATGGTGCGCTCGGCCGACGGGAAAATCGTCTACGACAGCAAGGAAATCGCAATGGATGAAGCGCTTTCCATCACCTTCGCACGCGGCGGCGCCGAAGCCCGTGTAACGCGCAAGGAGGGCGACCGATGAACCTGAAGTTCCGGAAAAAGAAAAAAACACCCGAGGAAAGCGACAATAGCGCCACAGATGAAACCATCGTCGCCGCGGAAACCGAACCAACCCCGGCAAAACCAGGCTTTTTGACACGACTGAAAAGCACCCTGTTGCCCTCGCGCAAGAAAAGCGAGCCGGATGAGGAAGAGGAGGCCAAGCCCTCA
>JAUYEK010000376.1 GCA_030691435.1 Sulfuricella sp.
TGAGGCCACATTCGCGCAGAGGGCGGCGCTCCTACAGGACTGACTTTAATTCCCCGCCACAGCTTCTTCGGCGTTGCCCAGCGCGGTGATGTTGAAACCGCCGTCGACGTAGGTGATCTCGCCGGTCATGCCGCTGGCGAGGTCGCTGCACATGAAGGCGGCGACATTGCCGACTTCCTCGATGGTGACATTGCGCCGCATCGGGGCGTGTTTTTCATTGTAGGAAAGCAGTTTGCTGAAGTCGGCAATGCCGCTTGCCGCCAGAGTCTTGATCGGCCCGGCGGAGAGGCCGTTGACGCGGATGCCTTTCGGACCAAGGCTTGCCGCCATGTAGCGCACGTTGGCTTCGAGGCTGGCCTTGGCGAGGCCCATCACGTTGTAGTGGGGAACGGTGCGTTCGGCGCCGAGATAGCACAGGGTTAGCAGCGCGGCGTTACGGCCCAGCATCATCGGCAGCCCGGCCTTGGCCAGCGCGGTGAAGCTGTAGGAGCTGATGTCGTGGGCGATCTGGAAGTATTCGCGCGTGACGGAATCGACGTAGTCGCCGGCCAGGGCCTGTTTCGGCACGAAGGCGATGGAATGGATGATGCCGTCGAGTCCGTCCCAGCGCTTGCCGAGGTCGATGAATAGCTGGTTGATTTCTTCGTCGCTGGCAACGTCGCAGGGGAATATCAGGTCGGAACCGAAATCTTTCGCAAGGTCGGCAACGCGATCCCTGACCTTCTCACCCTGGTAGGTAAAAGCAAGCTCAGCGCCCTCGCGTTTCATCGCAATGGCGATGCCGTAGGCGATGGAGCGGTTGCTGATCATCCCGGTAATCAGGATCTTTTTGTTTGCCAGAAAGCCCATTGTTTTTCCCTTAATCGCGGTTTGTTCGGAAATCGATAAATACTTGCGTATTATAACCCAATTCTCTACAGGGATATCGTTGCTTGGCACCCGGCCGCTGCTTGCGCTACACTGAAACCCGATGAGATTCTTCCTGATATTAGCCGTGTTGCCGGTATTCTTGGCGGCCTGTGGCGCCCCGCCCTGGAACAGCCCCTACCCGGTTGCCGACGAGGGCGCAAACATCTCCTATTCGTCGTTTGCCGAACGACCCAAGCATCTTGATCCGGCGCAGTCTTACAGCTCCAACGAGATCACCTTCACCGGCCAGATTTATGAGCCGCCGCTGCAGTACCATTACCTGAAGCGCCCCTATACGCTGATCCCGCTCGCCGCCGCGGAGCTACCCAAACCGCAGTTCCTCGACGCGCAGGGCAAGCCCTTGCCGGCAGATAGCGCCACGGAAAAAATCGCCTTCAGTGTGTATGAAATCCGCATCAAGCCGGGTGTCCGTTACCAGCCGCACCCGGCTTTTGCCCGCGATGCGCAGGGGCTCTACCTGTATCACGGTCTGAAGCCGGAGGATCTGGCCAAGGTCTACAAGCTGGCGGATTTTCCGCAAACCGGCACGCGCGAGCTGGAGGCGGCGGATTATGTCCACCAGATCAAGCGGCTGGCCCATCCCCGGCTGAATTCGCCGATTTTCGGCATGATGGGCGAGTACATCGTCGGCCTGAAGGAATACGCAAAAGTGCTGGATGGCGCGCAGAAGAGCTTGCCGCAGGGCGCTCGGCTGGATCTGACGCGCTACCCGCTGGCCGGGGTGGAGGTGGTGGATCGCCATACCTATCGGGTGAAGCTCAAAGGCAAATATCCACAATTTCTCTACTGGCTGGCGATGCCATTCTTCGCGCCGGTGCCGCCCGAGGCAGACCGTTTTTACGGGCAGCCCGGCATGGCCGAGAAAAACCTCACCCTGGACTGGTACCCGGTCGGTACCGGGCCCTACATGCTGACGGTGAACGATCCGAACCGGCGCATGGTGCTGGAACGCAATCCGAATTTCCACGGCGAGGCTTATCCGACCGAAGGAGAGCCGGGAGACGCCGCAGCCGGGCTGCTGAACGACGCCGGCAAGCCGCTGCCATTCGTCGACAAGGCCGTGTTCAGCCTGGAAAAGGAAAGCATCCCTTACTGGAACAAGTTTCTGCAGGGCTATTACGATGCCTCCGGCATCAGCTCCGACAGCTTCGACCAGGCGGTGCGCGTTGCTACCCAAGGCGAGGCGGACGTGACCGAGATGATGAAGGAGAAAGGCATCCGCCTGCAGACTACGGTGACCGCCACCAACTATTACTATGGTTTCAATATGCTCGATCCGGTGGTGGGCGGACTTTCGGAGCGGGCGAAGAAACTCAGGCAGGCGGTTTCCATCGCCATCGACTACGAGGAATTCATTTCGATCTTCGCCAACGGCCGCGGCATTCCCGCGCAAGGTCCCCTGCCGCCGGGGATTTTTGGCGCGCATGAGGGCGAGCAGGGCATCAATCCCACTATCTACGACTGGGTCGACGGCAAGCCGAAGCGCAAGTCCATCGAATACGCCAAAAAGCTGCTCGCCGAGGCAGGCTACCCGGGTGGGCGCGACGAGAAGACCGGCAAGCCGCTGATGCTGTACCTCGACATCACCGCCACCGGGCCGGACGACAAGGCGCGGCTCGACTGGATACGCAAGCAGTTTCAGGCGGTCGATCTGCAACTGGTGGTGCGCAACACCGACTACAACCGTTTCCAGGACAAGATCCGCAAGGGCAACGCACAGATTTTCCACTGGGGCTGGAACGCCGACTATCCCGACCCGGAGAATTTCCTGTTTCTGCTCTATGGGCCGAATGCGCGGGTGAAGGGGGAAGGCGAGAACTCGGCCAACTACGACAACCCGGAATTCAACCGTTTGTTCGAGCGCATGAAGAACATGGACAACGGTCCCGAACGCCAGAAAATCATCGACGAAATGCTCGTGATCGCGCGCCGCGATGCCCCCTGGATCTGGGGTTTCCACCCCAAGCAGTACAGCCTGTTTCACTCCTGGTATCTGAACGTCAAGCCCAATCTGATGGCCAATAACAGCCTGAAATACGTCCGCATCGATGCCGGTTTGCGCGCCCGAAAGCAGCGCGAGTGGAATGAGCCGGTGTTGTGGCCGCTGGGCCTGCTGGCCGCCGTGCTGGTGGCCGTACTAGTGCCGGCCGTGGCGGCCTACCGGCGCAAGGAAAGGCAGGCGGCCCGATGATCAACTACATCATCCGCCGCATCCTCTATGCCATCCCCATCCTGATCGGGGTGAACCTGCTCACCTTCGCCCTGTTCTTCGTGGTCAACACGCCGGACAACATGGCGCGTATCCACTTGGGCGTGAAGCACGTCACGCCGGAGGCGATCGCAAAGTGGAAACACGAGCGCGGCTACGACAAGCCGCTGATGTGGAACAGCGCAGCGCAGGGCGCCAAGCAGGCCAGCGACACCATTTTCTTCGAGAAATCCGTCGCCATGTTCGCCTTCGATTTCGGCCGCTCCGACGAGGGGCGCGATATCGCCCACGACATCAAAACCCGGATGTGGCCGAGCCTGGCGATCGCTCTGCCGGTGTTCATGGTCGGGCTGGCGGTCAACATCACCTTCGCCATGCTGATGGCGTTCTTCCGCGCCACTTACATCGACTTGTCCGGAGTGGTTTTGTGCGTGGCGATGATGTCGATTTCCGGCCTGTTCTACATCATCGGCGGGCAATTCCTGGTGAGCAAGCTGCTGCACCTGACGCCGATTTCCGGTTTCGACGCAGGCAGCAATGCACTCAAGTTCATCATCCTGCCGGTGGTGATCGGAGTCGTCGGCGGCATCGGATCGGGGGCGCGCTGGTATCGCACCATCTTCCTTGAGGAGGCCTCCCGGGATTATGTTCGAACTGCCCGTGCCAAGGGGTTGTCGGAGCTTTCCGTGCTGTTCGGCCACGTGCTGAAGAATGCCATGATCCCCATTCTCACTGGCGCGGTGGTGGTGATCCCGCTCCTGTTCATGGGCAGCCTGATCTCGGAATCCTTCTTTGGCATCCCCGGTCTCGGCAGCTACACTATCGACGCCATCAACGCCCAGGATTTCGCCATCGTCCGCGCTATGGTGTTCCTCGGTTCGGTGCTGTACATCGTCGGCCTGATCCTGACGGATATTTCCTATACGCTGGTAGACCCGAGGATACGGCTGGAATGATGCTATTTAAGCCTGTCCTCCTGTGGACCGACATGTTGCTCTGGCTGCTGCTGGCCGGGGTGGCGTTTTACGTCTGGCGGGTGCGGCAGCGTGAGCATTTGCTCCAGCCCTGGCGGCGGTTGTTGCGCAGCAGGAGTGGGGTGGCTTCCGCTGTGGTGCTGCTGGCGTTTGTCGCCGTCGGCGTGCTCGATTCGCTGCATTTTCGCCTGCCGCTGGAGAAGCAGGGCAATGGTGCGGAGACGCATTACTCGCCCGAGGTGTTGAGCGTGTTCGACCTGACGGTCGGCCCGCTCAGGAAGCAGGTGGAAAAAACCTATTCCTCACCGTTCGCAGCGCAACTCTATACCAAGGAAACCATCGAGCTGCCCGGAGGCAAGCAGGTGCGCGACTATCCGCGCCTCAAGTTCGGCGGGGCGCATTTGCGCGAACCGGCGCGGGAACTGGCAGGGGATGTTGCCGTTACGGCATTGCAGGGAAGCGTTTACGCGTTTGTCCTGTGCGGGGGGCTGACGGTTGTGCTGGCGATCTGGCTAGGGAGGCGCCGTGGCATCTCGCCCGGCGCGGCCTGGACGATGGTTCTGCAGGGGCGCGACGAAATTCCCTGGCGCACCTTGCTGGCCACTATCGGGCTGCTGGTCCTGTTCGTCTGCCTGGCCACGGCGTTTTCCGCCAAGTATCACATTTTCGGCACCGACAAGGTCGGCCAGGACGTGTTCTACCTCGCGCTGAAAAGCATCCGCACCGGCCTGATGATAGGCACGCTCACCACGCTGGTGATGCTGCCCTTCGCCCTGCTGCTCGGCATCATGGCGGGCTATTTCCGCGGCTGGGTGGACGACGTGATCCAGTATGCCTACACCACCCTCAGCTCGATTCCCGGCGTGCTGCTGATCGCGGCGGCGGTGCTGATCCTGCAGGTCTACATGGACAGCAACCAGGAGCTGTTCGACACCGTGGCGGCGCGCGCCGACATCCGCCTGCTGTTCCTCTGCGTGATCCTCGGCATCACCAGCTGGACCGGGCTGTGCCGGCTGTTGCGCGGCGAGACCCTGAAAATTCGGGAGATGGAGTTCATCCAGGCGGCGACAGCGTTCGGCGTCGGCCATTTTCGCATCATCGCCCGCCATATCCTGCCTAACGTGATGCACATCGTGCTGATTTCGATCGTGCTGGATTTCAGCGCCCTGGTGCTGGCCGAGGCGGTGCTGTCCTATGTCGGCGTCGGCGTCGATCCGGCCATGCAGAGCTGGGGCAACATGATCAACGGCGCGCGGCTGGAAATGGCGCGCGAACCAATGGTGTGGTGGTCGCTGCTGGCGGCCTTCGTCTTCATGTTCGTGCTGGTGCTGTCGGCTAACCTGTTTTCCGACCGCGTGCGCGATGCGTTCGATCCGAGGGTGAGATGAGCGGGCCGCTGCTGGTCGTTGAAAACCTCAAAGTCCGGCTGGATGCCGGCAAGACCCAGGTGCGGGCGGTGGACGGCGTAAGCTTTTCCATCGATCCCCACGAGACCTTTGCCCTCCTCGGCGAGTCGGGCTGCGGCAAGTCGATGACGGCGCTGTCCCTGATGCGTCTGCTGCCTGAGGCAGGGCGCATCGAGGCCGGCAGGGTGCTGCTTGACGGCCAGGATTTGCTGGGCTTGCCGGAAATTGCCATGCGCTCGGTGCGCGGCAAGCGCATCGCGATGATCTTCCAGGAACCGATGACCAGCCTCAATCCGGTCATGACTATCGGCCGGCAGATCGCCGAGACCCTGCATCGCCACACCGGCTTGCGGGGCGAGGCGGCGCAGGCGCGGGTGCTGGAACTGCTCGATGCGGTGGGCATCCCCGACGCCAGGGCGCGCTACCATGACTACCCGTTCCAGTTCTCCGGCGGCATGAAGCAGCGCGTGATGATCGCCATTGCCCTGGCGTGCGAGCCCGATCTGCTGATCGCCGATGAACCGACCACGGCGCTGGATGTGACCATCCAGGCGCAGGTGCTGGAGCTGCTGCGCCGACTGCAGCGCGAGCGCGGCATGGCGGTGATGCTGATCAGTCATGATCTCGGCGTAGTGGCGGAAATGGCGCAGCGGGTGGCGGTCATGTATGCAGGGGAAATCGTGGAAATGGCCGGGCGCGAGGAATTCTTTGCCAACCCGCAGCACCCTTACACCCGCAAGCTGTTTGCCTCGCTGCCGGGCGCCGCACGGCGCGGACAGCAGCTGGAGATCATCCGCGGCAGCGTGCCGCCGCTAGACCGGGAGTTTTCCGGCTGCCGCTTCGCCAGTCGCTGCGATTTTGCCTGGCAGAAATGTAGCGACGAGATTCCGGCGTGGAGCGAGGTTGCACCGGGGCATGGCGTGCGCTGCCATCTGGCTGTGACCCCCGCTTCAACCCAGGGAGTTAGTCAACAAGATTCGGAGGGCTTGGTAGGAGCGGCCTTGGCCGCGATAGCCGCAACCGATCGCGGCCAAGGCCGCTCCTACACAAGGGATAGCTTATTGGAGGTATCCGACCTTAAAGTTTATTTCCCCATCCACAAGGGCCTGTTCAAGCGGGTGGCGGGCCATGTCAGGGCGGTGGACGGCGTGTCGCTGGCGATCCATTCCGGCCGCACTCTGGCGCTGGTGGGCGAATCCGGCTGCGGCAAGACCACGGTGGGCAAGAGCATTCTGCAGTTGATCCGCCCCACTGCCGGCAGCGTGCGCTTTGCCGGCGATGAGCTGACGCGGTTGAAGGGTGCCGAATTAGGCGCCCGACGTGCCGATTTTCAGATTGTATTCCAGGACCCTTATTCTTCGCTCGATCCGCGCATGCGGGTTGCCGACATCATCGAGGAGGGCATGGTGGCGTTGGGGGCGGCGGCGAGTCCTGGCGATCGCCAGAACAGCATGGACAGCTTGCTGCAGCAGGTCGGGCTCTCCCCCGACAGCAAGTTCCGCTATCCCCACGAATTTTCCGGTGGGCAGCGCCAGCGCATCGCCATTGCGCGCGCACTTGCGGTGAAGCCGCAGCTGATTGTGTGCGACGAACCGACCAGCGCGCTCGATGTTTCGGTGCAGGCGCAAATCCTCAATTTGCTCAAGGGGCTGCAGAACGAACTGGGCCTGGCCTATCTATTCATCACCCACAATCTGGCGGTGGTCGAGTATTTTGCCCACGAGGTGGCTGTGATGTACTTGGGGCGGATCGTCGAACGGGGTACGGTGGAAGAGGTAATGCAGGCGCCGCGCCATCCCTATACACGGGCGCTGCTTTCGGCTGTGCCGGTGGTGGACGCCGCCGCGCACCGGGAAATCATCCGTCTGGCGGGGGATTTGCCTTCGCCGGCCAACCCGCCGTCAGGCTGCCATTTTCACCCGCGCTGTCCGCAGGCCATGGCCGCATGTCGGCTAAGCTATCCGGCCGCGATCGACTTCAGCGCAACACACAACACCAGTTGTTATTTGTATATGGAGAAGTAACGAGTGTGGAAGGGGGTAATCAGCTAATTTCGACCATCACCTGCCCTGCCGTGAGTAATTCAAGCGAAGCGGCGAAGGTTTTATTGAACACTATTTGCAACTGTCGGTTGGTGACGTTGCCGCAGGTTACCCATATCAACTGCGGGGGTGTCCCGTATCGGGAGACAAGTTCTACAAAGTCGCTGTCTTTGCTGATAATGACGATGCCTTGCTGTTGGGCTGCCTGAAATATTTCCGCGTCACAAGCGTCTCGCATTCCCAGTGTTCGTAGCGAAAATGCTTCGACATGAAATTGCTCTGAAAGCCATGTCGCAAGCAGCGGCGGGAGTTGAGCGTCAACCCAGAATTTCACGCAGCAAGCCGGACAATATCCGATCTGCGTGCTGCAAATTGCAGGCAGGCAAGAATGTCGTCTCGCTCCAGATCGGGAAAGTCGGTAAGGATTTCACTCATATCAACCCCATCACCCAGCATTTCAAGAATGTCGTTGACACGAATGCGCATTCCTCGAATGCAGGGACGTCCGCCACATTTGCCAGGTTCGATGGTGATGCGATCAAGCAGGTTAGGTTTCATGGGTTGGCCTCCTCCGTTGATTGGATTGTAGAACAAATCGGCACGGTATGCTGTCAGAAAATTGCGCAACTTTTTACGCTCGCCTGACGACGAGCGGTATACAGAACATTACTCGGGAACGACGTTGGTGCCGACTGAAGATGGAGTGGTGGGCAGTAGCTTTTAGCCCTTGCCGGGCAGCATCAGGGTGACTTTGTCGCCGGGGGCGAGGCCGCGCTTGCCGGAAATATTGTTCCAGCGCTGGATATCGTTGGTCGCGACATTAAACCGCTTGGCGATGCTGGCCACGGTGTCGCCGCGGCGCACGGTGTAATAGCGCTGGTTGCGTTTCTCGCTATTCGCCGCAGCCAGTTCCACAGGTTTAGCCTTGTTTGCTGCCGCTTGTTTTACAGGCTTGCCCTTGACCGCTGCAAGCTTGCGTTTGGCGAGGGTTTCCTGGCGGATGACCAGTTTCTGGCCGTTGCTGAGGCGGTTGGATCTGAGATTGTTCAGGGCCTTGATTTGCGTCGCGGAGATTTTGTGGCGTTTGGCGATGCCGGCCAGGGTGTCGCCCTTCTTTACGGCATAAATAAAACGGGATGAGACCGGCAACGGCTCGGTTTCTTCGAATTCGATTGCCCGATGTGCTTCGTCGAAGGCGGGAGCCGTTGCTTCGGCGCGGCTGAGCGGCACCAGCAGAGTCTGGCCGGCAGACAGTTTGTTGCGCCTGGTGATGCTGTTGATCTCTTTCAGGCGGGCGACACTGATGCTGAAGCGACGCGCTACATTATCAATTTTTTCGCCGCGTGTCGGAGTGTAGGATTTCCAGGAAACCAGCGGCTTGTCATAGCTTTCCAGGTTGCTGGTAAAGGCATCGGCTTTGTCCACCGGCAGCAGCAAGGCGCGCGAACCCTTGGCGTTGATGACAGGCCGGTTGTAAGCGGGGTTGAGCGAGACAAAATCGTGCAGCGGCATTCCGGCCAGGCGCGCGGCCACGGCAAGGTCGATGTGCTGCGTGGAGGCGACGCTGACGAAATAGGGGCGGTTGGGGATGGAGGCGAGGGCCAGGTTTCTGGCTGCCGGATCCATGATGATCTGTTTGACCGCCATCAGCTTGGGCAGGTAGTTGCGCGTCTCTGCCGGCATGGTCAGGCTGAGGTAGTCGGTGGGCAGACCCTTCTTCCTGTTTTTGGCGATGGCGCGCTGTACCGAACCCTCGCCCCAGTTATAGGCGGCGAATGCCAGTTCCCAGCTGCCGAA